>JBHIBX010000109.1:0-5090 GCA_046759285.1 Candidatus Omnitrophota bacterium | reverse complement strand
AAGCATTTTTTATATCCTCTATTACCCTGATGCCTCCTATTCGATCGGGGTCCTCTATCAGCCTTAAGACAATCTGCCACATCCAAAGCTCCGGCAGTTCCTGCACAATGTATTCTCTGATATTCTGGATGGAAAGCGTGAGCGCTCTCCCGTATGTCTTAAAATCATTATTGATAGCATTCATCAATATTTCACGTACTTCAGGGGAAACCGGGCCCGCCCGATTAATATCAAGCTGGGACATATTGTCAGAAACGGCTTCCGCTCTTGTTCCCAGTTCGTCAGACAACTGCGAAAGCCTGTCAGCATCCCACTCACCGTCTCTAATAACATCAGCTGTTGCTGATAAACTCACCAGCAATGAAGAATTGCCGCCCATCCTGTCGAAATAATAAGACCTGGACATTGAAGCATTTGTTCTATCCAGGGCCGTTTGCATCTCGAACACGGCCCTATCTTCCTCGACCAGACGATCTTTTAAAGTTTTCATATCGACGATGGCCCTCTGCAGGTATGCCCATGCTATAAGGAACGCTCCTATCACAAGGGCCGAGTAAAAGATCGGCATGGGGAGTGTGGCATAATGCCTGTAAGCAAAACTGAACAGGATTAACAAGATACCTAATATAATTGATTTAACTTTTGCCCCATGGAGAGAAGTGAGTTTGCTTTTTTCGTCAGGAAATTCACGCGCGGTCCGTGGTATAAGATGTAACGATTTATTAAAGGAATCGATATTTTTAAGATTCGCAGATACGAGGCCATGCAGGGCGCTATACCTTCTTTCGATATCATCCTCTGCCCCGCCCGGAATCCCGGCAGGTTCTGCCGGTCCTCCCGGTCCTCCCGGAGGTCCACGGGTGCCGGACGGTGTTGCCCCTCCGGCAGAAGTGAAAGAGGCAGCGGACGGAAGCGTCCGGCCTGTTTCCCCCGCAGGAGCAGGTTCAGGCGCAGACGGAAGCACTGCTTCGCCGTCGCCTCCGAGTCGCATATTATCGACGCAGTCGATCACGATTTTCTGCGCTGAGGGAGATAGTCCCTCGAAATCGGGAACATTATCCACAATTACATGGATAAGAGAAGCGTCTACCGGCGCTGCGCTCTCGTAAGCGTCCTTTATGGCCGCAAATAATGTGTCGTTCAATATAGCCACGCCGTTGGAATCCATTACCGTAAAGAGCGCATATACCTGGTCTCTTATTCTTCTCAACTGTTCCGTCAAAAGATAGTGGGTTATGCGCCTTGTCGTCTCCGCGCCCAACTCTTCTATGCCGTCGTGGACTACCTCAAGAAAACTCCTGTAGATTTCCTCTCCCTGATGATACTGTTCGGTAGCTTCGTTCAATGTGCTCACCACATTCTTTTGTATACTTTCATTGTCTTCACCTGATCGGCTTCCCATAAATTCAAGGTCCAAGGCAACCTCGACAAGAGCGTCAACCGCCTGTCTCCAATACTCTCTTTGCTCGCTCCATTGTAAAACTGTTTTTGCGGAGTTGATGCGCACAACCGCATCGCGATCCTGTAGATACCGGAGATCGCTCCTGATCACGGTTTCCGGTTCATACGGAAACCTGATATTCAGCCGCTCAAAAGCCTCTCTTGCGGATTTGCGCATTCCCCGGTCCTCGTCTTCCAGACGATCCTTTAATGCCTCTGCGACCGCGTCGGTCCTGAGGCCTAATCCGACCAGTTTATCCAGGGCCGCCTGGCGAATCTCGATGCTCCCGGTCTCCAGCGCCTGAATGATTCCCGCGACGAGAGTATCGTTTTCAATATTTAAAACCTTCAGGGCCTCCACACCCTCCTTGAATATGTCGGGATCCGAATCGGATAAACTAAGAAACAAAACCTGAATCGTCATTCCCCTAAGATCCGGGTATTTTCTGCCAAACTGCCACAACCTGCTGATTACATCTCTGCGCACCTCGACGCTTTCACTGGAAAAAGCCTTAAGGTAGCCTGTAAGATACTGCTGTTCCGTAGCTCCCAGTTTCTGATAAGCTTCCATGGCGGCTTTGTAAACAGCAGGTTCTCTATCAGAGAGGACCCTGAACAAAGCAGTAATTATCTGCGCTCTCACGTTCTGGTCTTCCCGCAGGGATTGTCCGATATCTAGCAGCGCCTTGACTATAGCCAGGCGTACATCCGGGTTATTTTCACCAGACAAAGTCCTCTCCAGAAGCGCAACCGCCTGCGGATCGCCTACCTTGCCCATGGCTTGAGCTGCGGCCTGTCGCGTCTCGGATGATAACTGTGTCAATAGCGGAACCAGGCCGGGAAAAGCGGGTCTGCCTACTATAGCCAAAGCTTCCATGGCGGCTTCGCGGACGATTTGGCTTGGATCGGTTATCGCCTTTATTAAAGCTGTTGTCGTGTTCCCGTCCGGGTCTTGCCCGATTGAAGCAATTATTTTTCCTAAAGCCTGGGCCGCTCCCCTCTTTGCGCGTTCCGGACCATCTACAAGTACAGGCAATAAATGATTTATGGCAGGCTGACCTATCTCTGTCAAAGCATTTACAAGTTCGCCAAGAAGAACAGTTTCTGTTTCCTGCAAACTCAAGGCTTCGCTCAAAATACCTATTGTACTAGTAGCCGTAACTTCGCCGGCGCTTACCTGCCTGACGGCTAATTTTCCTAAAATCTTGGCTATTCGCGCACGGATCCAGTTATCCGTGTTTTTTTCGCCTAAAACCTCGCTCAAGCGCTTCTGGACATGCTTGTTAACAAGAGATGTTCCCGTTATTGCCAGGGCTTCGATTGCAGGTTCTACCAATTTCGAATCCGGGCCCTCTTTTATAACAACATTAACCATATCGTTTATCGTATTGACTTCTACTTGATTGCATTCGCCAATTTTACCTAAAGCCTTCATTGCGGCTATCCTTACACGCATCGAAAGGTTATCAAACCCTATGATAGACTTTAATTCACCCTCTGCCCCGCTGCTTCGCACTTCGCCCATGGCGCCTATAAAAATTTCCTTGGCCTCTCGTTCAACGCCTGGCCTGCTTTCTAATCTAACCAAACGTTCTGCTAAAATCAGTGGGGTTGTCGTAGAGTTTCTTACTGATGCTTCAACACCAGCATTTTGAAATTTCACCAGACACTCCGTTAAGCTTTTTGCTGAGACTGCCGCTACGTTAAACGCTTCATTTTCATCCATTATCCGCCCTATTAAGGCGTTCAGCACCTCCTGCGCCACCTGCGGATCGCTGATATCAAATTCTTTAAAAGCGCCCGCAATACTTTCGCGCACTCCTGCGTCGGGATTCTTCAACGCCTCAGTAAATGTCTTGGCGATCTCTTCTTCCGGAGTATTCAGGGTTGCCAGACTCACGTAGATCGCCTGGCTGAGCATAAAATCTGAACTTGGCAGAGCCGCTTTCAACGCTTCTCTCATTTCCTTTTTCGGGTCAGAATCATCCGGCAGGGAAACCCCGACTATTCCGAGACCTTCTGCCCCCCACCTGCGAAAAACTTTTCCGCGCCACCTTAACATTTTCTTATAAATCCAAGCCCACGCCTTCCTGGGCCGGTGGAGCCTCCAAAGAACGAGGAGAACAATCACCACAGCCGCCACAGCAGCAAGGCTTATGATTACGTAAGGATTCTGTAAAACGAATGCAAGTGAAAATGAGGAATCAGCAAGGAAAATGGGCATAAAGGCTCCGGTAGTTACTGTCCCGCCACCGGTATCTTCGCCAAGAACCCTTCTTACAACATACAGCTGCTGGTCGGGCAGCAAGTTAAGAAATACCCCCTCCAGGCCTGGATCCACTCGAGGGTCACTCACGGCCGTATTTAATAATGAAGAATTAATAGTTTTATCCATCCCTGCATCGCCCGACAGTTGATCATCGCTCAAATTCTGAGACACCTGGTTTACTAGAATATCTCTTAATTTTTGCAAAACATCCGGCTGGAAATAGCTGAGTCCTTGGTTTCCAAGAGCGATTCCGCAAGCATTTATAAGTCTCGTTATTGTCGGATCTTCGGGTGCCGGTGCCGGTGCCGGTGCTGGTGCTGGTTCCGGTGCCGGTGCTGGTGCTGGTTCCGGTGCCGGTGCTGGTGCCGGTTCCGGTGCTGGTGCCGGTGCTGGTTCCGGTGCCGGTGCTGGTGCCGGTGCCGGTGCTGGTGCTGGTGCCGGTTCCGGTGCTGGTGCTGGTGCCGGTTCCGGTGCTGGTGCTGGTTCAAGCTGCAACCCCGAGTAATTGGTCAACATATCGCTATATAAAGAGATCATCCACTTCACATAATCGCCAAACTGAACAGCATAACCTTCCATTTCTCTTTTCATCTGTCCCGCCCTCGGATCTGTGGTGATCCGGGAAAGCATATAGGACACAGTCCTATGGGTTAATTCCTGCGCAGTTCCCTGCAATCGCTCAACGGCATCCTGGATCCCTCTTATTTCCATCCCGCGGCTTGTTGGGTGTCTATCCGTGGGCTCGTCTGGCCGCGCAGCTTGTTCAGCCGCCCTGTGACCGTTCATCCTTACTTTGGCTTTGATCATATCGTCGTAGCCCGCGCATATCATCAATAAAAGGTATCTTTCAAACTCATCGATCCCGCTGCAATATTCCACAAAACTTTGAACTGCCGCAGGCGTTCGGTCACAGACCACTTGTTTAAACTGCTGAAAAGCAGTAGGGCCGATCAGTTCGCGCAGCACATTTTCCGGCTGTGCTATATCTTCATCACCGGATGTTAAGACCGTCAACGCGTCTACTCCTCTCCTGACGAGGTTATAGATGGGTGCTGAAGAATATCCTGTGCGTTCAAAAATGGGACGTGACCTGCTCGGAGTAATTATCGATATCCGTCCAGCCATTTCTGCCGTTTCCTTAAGTGCTCTCACGGCATCGGCCTCGTCATCAAAATACAGGGCTTCATGTAAAATCTTATTCTTGAGAAGATGCCTCAGCACATACTCGTGCCGGCTCCCTCTGAATTCTCGAGTTTCTGTAATTGCGTTCCGCTTATCCAGAGCCAGTTCGGTTCTTCTTATAGCTCCGATAACTTCTTGCATGGGTTTCCTGTCAGTCGTTTGCTTGATAAGATTCTTGGCCAGTGTAATCAAGCCTGCG
>JBHIBX010000108.1:0-5101 GCA_046759285.1 Candidatus Omnitrophota bacterium | reverse complement strand
GAGGAGATCATCAAGACTTGCGTCGATGAAAAAAGGTTCGAAGATATGGAGATACCGTTCGCTTTGACAACAACGGACATAGAGAACGGGGAGGAGCTGACTCATACTTCGGGAGACCTTGTTAAACTGATAAGGGCAAGCTGTTCCTGGCCCGGAATATTCACGGCCGTTGATATCGACGGGCGTAAACTTGTGGACGGAGGCGTGCGCAACAGTGTTCCGACAAAGGGGGCGCATGAACTGGGAGGCACTTTTGTGATCGCAGTTGATCCGGGATTCGCCATAAAGAACGCCAAAATAGACAGTGTGCTTGACGCGTTTATTCAGGGGATCCAGATCATGGGCGAGGAGCTTAATGCTTATCAGGGCCGTGTCGCTGATGTTGTGATCAAGCCAATACTGGAAGATATCGATCAATTTGGCTTTGACAAGAGCAGAGAGATAATAGCGCACGGAGAGATAGCGGCAGAGAAAAGTATGCACTGCATAAAAAGAAAACTGGTTTTTCAAAAAATAAAGTGTCCTTACAAATAGAAGAAAAAACTCATGAAAAATAAGATCTTTGCACTTATGCGTGTCGGGGTAAGCCTTGGACTGCTTGGTCTTTTGTTCTGGCTCATGAGGGACGAATTCAAAAAGATCTGGGGTACTTTATGCGCGAGCGACCCGCTCTTTGTGGTAGGCGCAATTCTCCTATTTGCCCTGAACGTGGGGTTTTTATCCTATCGCTTGAAGATCATCTTTGAAGGAGAAAACTTGTATCTCTCGTTCTGGGACTCCGTTCAGCTTACGTACATCGGTTATTTTTTCAACAATTTCATGCCGACCGCTGTCGGGGGAGATGTCGTAAAGGCGCATTACGCCTCGCAGGCGAACCGGAAGCGCATGCAGTCTTACGCGAGCGTTTTAATGGACCGGTTTATCGGGCTTTATTCGTTCCTGATAATCGCGGCAGTAGCGCTGGCCGTTAACTGGCGAGGCTTCCAGATCCCGATGCTCCGGGAAGTTGTATTTGTGTTTTTGCTTCTTGGCGTTGTGGGTTTCGTGATCATCGCGAACAGAAGAATCGCAAATTTGATGGAAAGGTTTTTCCGGAAGATAAAGATGCTCCGGCTGGGAGAAAAGCTCGAGAACCTTTATGGCATCGTTCATGATTACAGGAACAGGCTGGATGTGATAGGCAAATCCATGCTCGTCTCTGTTATCGGACAAAGCATTTATTTTATCGTGATATTTTTGCTGTTTACGGCTCTCGGCCAGGAGATAGGGATCGGGAACATCTTTTTAATAATGCCGGTGGTTACTTTTATCAGTATGGTCCCTTCACTGGGCGGACTGGGAGTAAGAGAGGGCGCTATGGTAGCTTTTTTTGCTCCCCTTGCGGGAAAAGATAACGCTTTTGCGGCAAGTTTGCTGCTTCTTTTTCTGCTCTTTATGATAAGTCTCATGGGAGGGATCATTTATTTCTGGTGGGGAGTGAGCGGCAGGAAGGAGAAGGAAGCACAATGATCAACAAGGAACTTTTAAATATACTCGCATGCCCCGCATGTAAGGCGGACGTTAAGCTTGAGGGGGATAAAATAATCTGCACTTCGTGCGGTAGAAGGTACCCAATAAGAGACGGCATTCCTGTTATGCTTGTGGAAGAAGCGGAAGCGCCGGAGAAAAAGGATTAAAAAATCAAGGGGGAAAAATGGCACAGATACTCGTGATACACGGACCGAATCTTAACCTTCTCGGAAAAAGGGAAACAGATGTTTACGGAGAAGAGACCATTGATACTATCAATGACGGCATGAAAAAAGTCGCTAAAGAGGAAGGCGCTGAACTGGAATTTTACCAGTCCAACCACGAAGGAGACATCGTTGACAAGATCAGCGCCACCGACGCTTCCGGGATCATAATAAATCCGGCAGCATATACCCACACAAGCGTGGCCATACGCGACGCTTTGAGCGCGAAAGATGCTCCCGCCGTTGAGGTCCATTTGTCCAATATATACGCAAGGGAAGAATTTCGCCATAAATCTCTTATAGCGCCAGTTGTTACCGGCCAGGTAAGCGGTTTCGGAAAGAACAGCTATATACTTGGCCTCAAGGCTTTATTGGAGATAATAAATGCCGGTTAAGAAGGTCAAATCCAGGATCTCCCGCGAGAATCTAGACGCCCTTCTTGTAATCGAGAAATGCGATATTGTTTATCTTGCCGGGTTTTATACCCCATCCGTTGCGATGCTTGTCACGCGCAAAGGGCCTCCTGTTTATTTCGTGGATCCCATGAATAGAGCGCTGGTGGACAAGGTCCTTAAAGGGGCGAACCTGCGGATAATGACTGTAAGCAAGTCCGCCACGAGAGCGGTTGCGGAATTTATCAAGGACAGTAGGATAAAAAGGTTAGGATATAACGGTGATGTTCTTTCCGTCTCGGATCATAAAAAATTAACCAGGCTGCTGCCGAATGTCAGGATGAAGTCTGCTCCTTTTGTCATAAGGGAGGTACGCAAGATAAAGACGCCGGATGAGGTCAGGGTCTTGCGGAAGGCCGCCAGGGATACTGTTCGTATATGGCGGGAGGTCAAAAAGAGGATAAAGACAGGCATGACCGAAAGGGAGATCGCCGCTATGATAGACGTCAAAGTGCGCGAGCGAGGTTACGAAAATTCATTCCCGACGATTGCCGCTATTGGCGAGAATTCGGCGTACCCCCATGCGGTGCCCGTGGGACGGCGCCTTAAAAAAGACGAGCATTTGCTCGTGGATTTTGGGATAAAGCTGAACGGGTACTGTTCTGACTTGACAAGAATATGGGCGGGCGGTAGAATAATGCGAAAAATTGGGCAGTTGCGAAAACATGTCCATACGGCCCACGACCGGGCGATACAGAGGATAAAGCCCGGTGTCAATATAGGCGCCCTTGTAAGGGAGGCAAATATATATTTTAAAAATAATAACTTGGGCGAATATGTCTGTCATGGGCTTGGACACGGCATAGGCCTTGATGTCCACGAAGCTCCCTTCTTGCGGGACGGTTCCAGGGAAAAGTTAAAGGAAGGAATGGTTATAACGATAGAGCCAGGCCTTTATATTCCCGGACTTGGAGGCATAAGGGAGGAAGATATGGTATTAGTGACAAAGAAGGGGTGCGAGGTACTGACGAGATGATAAAAGCAGTAAACTTAAAACAGGGAAAGATCATTACTTATAATGGGCAGCTTCATGAGGTGGTAGAGGCCCAGCATTATAAACCCGGCAAGGGCGGGGCTTTCGTCAGGACAAAACTCAAGAACCTTTCGAGCGGGGCCATTATTTCAGAGACGCTCCGGCCTGACGATTCATTCGACGAAGCTTACATCGAACAGAAACCCATGCAATATCTCTACAAGGACAGCCACGGTTACTGTTTCATGGACGAATCGACGTATGAACAAATTCATATATCGGAGGAAAAGGTGGGGGATACGGCCGATTACCTGAAGGAGAACATGACGGTTACTGCGAATATATACGACGGGAAGATCATGGGCGTAACGCCGCCCATTCAGGTGATCCTAAAGATCACCGAAACCGAGCCGGGTTTCAGGGGAGATACTGTAAGCGGCGCGACAAAGCCGGCGACGCTGGAAACGGGAAAAGTCGTGAAAGTCCCGCTCTTTGTAGAAACAGGCGAATCAGTCAAGGTAGACACCCGCACGGGTGAGTATTTAGGCCGAGCATAAAAAGGGGAGCGATATGAATATCAAGAAGATAAAAGAACTGGTTGATCTGATGAATGATAACGGCCTCAGCGAGATCGAGATCGAGCAGGAAGGAATGAAGATCAAACTTTCAAAGAAGGCAACGGGAATCATCGAGCAAGTTGTTACTCCCGTCGCAAGGCCGGCAGCTGCCCCTCCGGAAGAAGCCGCAAAGCCCACGGAAGCGGCAAAGGGACTTAGTGAGATACAAGCTCCCATGGTAGGAACGTTCTACAGGGCGCCGGCGCCGGACGCCGAATCTTATGTGGAAGTGGGAGATGTTGTCCACAAGGGAGACGTGGTCTGCATTATCGAGGCCATGAAGCTGATGAATGAAGTCAAGTCGGAAATTAACGGAAGAATAGTCGAGATACCGGTGGAAAACGCTGAGCCTGTGGAGTACGGCCAGGCCTTATTCCTTGTAGAACCAATTTAACAGACCACAGATATGTTTTCGAAAATATTAATAGCAAATAGGGGCGAAATAGCCCTTCGGATTATCCGCGCCTGCAAAGAACTGGGAGTAAAGACCGTTGCTGTTTACTCCGAGGCGGATTTAGACTCCCTGCATGTGAGACTGGCTGATGAAGCGATCTGTATAGGCAAGGCCGCCTCTGCGGCAAGTTATCTCAACATCCCCAGCATCATCAGTGCGGCAGAAATAACGGATGTCGAAGCGATCCACCCGGGTTACGGATTTTTGGCGGAAGACGCGCATTTTGCCGAGATATGCGAGTCCTGCCAGATAAAATTCATCGGCCCTACGCCCGAAAGCATGAGGTTGATGGGCGACAAGATGGCCGCGAAAGATACGATGAAAAAGGCGGGGATCCCCGTTATACCCGGCTCGGCTGGAGTGATCGCCACCAAGGAAGACGCGCTCAAACAGGCCAAAAGAATAGGTTATCCTGTTATCATTAAAGCTTCCGCGGGAGGGGGCGGCAAGGGGATGCGAGTCTGCCATAATGACGTAAGGCTTGTAAGCGCCTACATGACCGCGCAAAGCGAAGCGGAAGCGGCGTTCGGCAATCCCGACGTTTACATCGAAAAATACATAGATGAGCCGCGTCACGTGGAGTTTCAGATCCTCGGTGACGAAAAGGGAAACGTCGTTCATCTTGGGGAGAGGGATTGCACCATACAGAGGCGTCACCAGAAACTGATCGAAGAGTCCCCGTCTCCTTCGTTAAGCAGCAAGATGAGGAAGAAAATGGGTGAAGCGGCCGTAAAAGGCGCTAAAGCGGTTGATTACAGGGGAGCGGGAACGATCGAGTTTTTGGTGGACGGAGAGAACTTTTATTTTATGGAAATGAACACCCGGATCCAGGTCGAACACCCTGTCACTGAAATGGTGACGGGCATAGACCT
>JBHIBX010000107.1:0-5101 GCA_046759285.1 Candidatus Omnitrophota bacterium | reverse complement strand
GACGCGTTCGCTACGCTCACTTGCCCGGTGTCGCTCGGGATAAGTTCGCACTTATGACTTATGAAAATCCAATATTTTCATAAGTCATGTGCTCACTTAAAAAAATAAGTGGGCGAAGGCCCACTTATTGCTGTAAATCCGTATGAATAATTCTATTATAATGTTATATTATTGTCAAGAATATTAACTCTTGATACTAATACCTACCAAAAAGATCTATTTCATAGAGCTCAATTTCTTCTCATACCCTCTCAGAAACTCTTTCTGGACATCCTTCAGATGGCCTGAAGGCCTTTTTTCGAATATATGGGAAAGGGCCTCATCAGTGGTCATGCCCTTGCGTATATAATACGAGGCCAGAAAAGTTGTGGTTCTCCCGTGTCCATTTGTGCAGTGTACATAAGTTTTTACATTATTTTTAATCAAGGCATCCATGACCTCCATGGCCAGATCCATCAGTTCCATAGGAGGAGCCATATCTTCGAGCCAAGGAAGCCAGAAAAAATACTTTACTCCCTGCGGATTATCCAGTCTTTCTGCTTCAAGCGAGATATCTGCTACTATCCCTTTTGATAGCAGTTCTTTATCAAAATGCTTTTGGCAACACATGTTGTTGCCGGCGTAAATAAGATCCTCCATCTGGTTATAGCTCATCTTCACGTGCATATGTTCCATTTGACGGGTTTCTTCCGGTGTAGGTGTCATGTTTCCTCCTTTATGTTTTTACGAAAAAATATTTTATTATCGTGTAGATGATCTTCGTCCCGGCCAAGACCGTTCCGGAAATTGTCCCGCTGATCTTGGAACTGCCCACGCGCCTCCTGTAATCAACGGGGATTTCTTTTATCTTTAAGCCGCATCTTACCGCCTTTACCTGCATTTCTGCGTTCCATCCGAAATTCCTGTCCGCCATATTCAATTGCCGCAAACTGTCATACTTGACGGCGCGGAAAGGCCCCATGTCCGTGAAATCGAATCCAAAAAAAAGACTTATCAGAAAAACTGCGAGTTTGTTTCCCCAGTAAGCCTGGGGGGCAAGGGCGCCCTTCTCGCGTTTTCCCAGAGTTCTTGAACCTATAACGAAATCCGCTTCGCCGTCGACTATGGGCTGAACCAGGCGCGCCATTTGTTCCGGGTAATCGCTGTGATCCGCGTCAAGTATGACTATGATGTCCGCATCCTTAACGCTACTTAACCCCTTCAGACACGCGACGCCATATCCCCTTTCGTTTTCCCGTATCACTTTTGCGCCGCTTTTGGCGGCCTCTTCAGCCGTCCGGTCGGTGCTCCCATTATCTACAACAATGACCTCATCCGCAATATCTTTCGGTATCTCTTCGAGTACCTTTGATATCGATCTCTCCTCGTTGAATGCGGGTATTATTACGGCTATTTCGCTGTTATTATACATAATCCGGCTTGCCTTTGGGTCTCGTCATAAATTCCAAAACGAAAATAAGAAAAAACGGAACATATTGCACCACATTCAGGACCGGAAAAGCTAACGGTCCCGCTCTAATAAAACCCGGATCACGGCTGAAAGACAAATAACTGAATATCAAGAACCATGAAAGCATTATAAAGCTGCGGTAAGGAAAAAAGCATAAAAAAGGGATCACCCAGCAGTAATACCAGGGGTCGGCCACGGGGCTCAACAGCCAGCATTATAAAAGCCCTGTGTATGATATCGAGCTCACCTGGGGCTCTCCTCGTGGCAAGATAGAAGATCAATATGACCATGGCAAGCGTTACAAGCAGTTTTGAGGTCACGAGTGCCGCTTCGCTATTACCGGTGATCCAAAGGGCTATCGATTCTATAACAACAAAAATGCTCCCGTTATACGACCACATCTGTGAATAGATCCTGAGGCCTTCGAACACCTTTTTGATGCCCGTCGAGTCCCAGAGGAAAAACGGTATATACGCCAGAATAAAGACTGAAGCGAAAAAGAAGAGATTTTTTACCTTTAGCCGTCTTGCATAAACGGGAACCAGAAACAGCGGAAAGAATTTCGCAAGGGCGGCAGCGGCCATGGTCACGGCCCCGGCAAAAAGCCTGCTTCGAATAATAAGATATATGGCTAAAAGCATGAAGAAAATAGGAACGGAATCATAATGAGCGGAATTGGCTATTTCCTTCACGACCAGGGGCGACCAGCCGTAAATAACGGAAAACACCGGATTCATGCCGATCAAAGCTAGTATCCTGGCTATCAAGAAAAAAGTCAGAATGTCAAACAAGACAAAGACCAGCTTCATCATGATCACAGAATCCGTTTTTATAAGACTCGACAGGTAAAAAACAAGCTGCGCGGACGGGGGATAAATTGTGGGCGCCCAGCGATGGCCGATCCTGTCAAAGTAAACAGGGTTTTGTTCGCGGAGTTTTTGCAGGCCTGCCAGTTCCTTTTCTTCTGCCGGAGTAAAACCCCCTACAGGGTGTTCCAGATCCCCGGGGGCGTACTTATACGGATTTATCCCGCTTTTAAATACCTTTCCGTCCCATAGATACCTGTAAAAATCGTTTTCGTGAACCGGAACGCTGGGGAGCAAAATGAGCCTGAATAGAATGGAAAAAAACGCGATTATGATAAAGGCATTACGGGTATTCCTGGCATTCAGGAGTTTCAAAGACACCCCGAAATAAAGAAAAAAAGCGATGGAGAAAAGAAACAAGAAAGCCACTATCGGCATATGCTTGTTCGGAACATCATAATAAAACCCGTTCTGCATATTTGCGATCGCACCTTCGAATATGCCGAAGGTAAAACGACTAAGCGTATCGCAGATGTGGGAAGAGACGCCGAGCGAAATGGCTGTCACACATGCCCATATCACTGCCAGAATAATACCAACCGTGATCAGTAACTTGTTCATTTAGTACGTTAACGACGTGTTTCTCTAGGTCCCACACGTTCGCGTCGGGGGATTTTCTCCTCCATGTAAGTTGGGCCTTTTGGTTTTCGCATTATCCTATATTCTTCGACTTCAAGATATCTTCCGCTTGGGTCGGTCATCAGCGTTCCCGTGATATTTACGTGCCCGCTCCTGCCGCCAAGTTTTCTCTTTATGTCTGCCGCGTTCATGTTATCTAAAACACAGATTATTGACCCTTCGGGCGTTTCCAAAAATGCAGTGCACTTTTGTCCCCCCATCGAGTAGTAATCCGAAAACATGATCTTACCGCGAACGGTCGCACTCTTGGCCTCAGCAGCTGCCATGGGAGACCCCTTGGATAAACTCATGATCATTACCAGAACCAGAGAAATTTTCAGCAGCTTCATTCCCCCTCCTTAAGTCGTGTCCTCACTTAACATTAATAAGCCAGTCGTAATACAGGAACTTTATCCGAACATCCTGGCTTGATAGATACAGAAAATCTTTTTCATCAACATATTTTTTTACGTAATTTATAACCGAACCTGAATCTCCCACAAAATCCTCTTCGTACCACTTGAAGATCTGGGACAGGTACAGGATGTTGTCCTTCGTATCGATCCGGTTCCTTGTTTTGTCTCTTATAAACATGCGGGTCATCTCGTCCAGCTTTTTATCGAGTCCGGGTGCCTTAAAAGCGCCGTTCTGTATCTCCGGGCAACTGCGGGAAGCGCAGACGAGCGCGAAATGTATCCGGGCGTCGTTAAAGCCCTCTCTCAGCTTTACGTTCTCGATATCGTTAAGCGTAAGGGACTCGCCGTCGACATCGTATTTTATTCTGTCGAAAAAACCCGGGACCATCTGGACGCTGAATACTTTAGCGAGGAGTTTATTGCCCGGTATACGCTTAAGCACGGCGTAAATGGTCAGCGCGTTATACGCGTTGATCCAAAACGCTTTTCTTCCGTTCCGGCTCATTTTCTCCGGCGATGCCTCTTTGAGAGTATTGATATATTCCTCAAATGTTTCAAGGTCGTCTTTTTTCCATTTCAGGTAATCTATTTTTCCATCGGAAACATACTTCTTAAGGAGGGTGTTAAAAACATTATGATCAAAAACGGCGGCGCGGGATTCCAGTGGGCAGGTAAAAATTACGATCGTCAGTATCGTCAAGATAACCAGGGCCGACTTTCCGGCTCGACCAATCATCATTGCGATCCTTTCTCTCTTTTCTTTTTTAACGTCTGGTAAATCGCGGGGACGGCCAGAATAAGCACCATAAGCCCGATAGCGATCAAAAATTTTGGGGCGAAAATGTCACTGATCGTTTTTATCTCTCCCAAACTGCCGCCGAAGAAGGCCGCGACAACAACACCCGGGATCAACCCCAGAAATGTCGCTAAAAAATAATCTTTAAACTTGATCTTTGACAGGCCGCCGGCATAGTTCAGCACTTCATACGGCACTATCGGGATGACCCTGAAAAAGAGAACGGTCATAAATCCGTTCCTTTCAAGCTTTTCATCGAGGTTCTTAAATTTTCCTTTAAGCAATCTTTCAACGAGCCCCCTCCCAAAAAACCTAGAAATCATAAACGTGGCGCTTGTCCCGATCATTGCAGCTGTCATTAATAAAATAGCTCCCCAAAAGGCCCCGAAAACCAATCCCGCTGTAAGCGAGAGAGGAGCGATCGGGGGAATAACGGATATGGTATTTAATGTATATGCGATAACATAAACCAGAGCAGCAAGCTGACCAAACGACTGAATATAATCCCGGATCGCTGCCGGAGTAAGAGCTTTCAAATTGACGCACTGGCAGTATACTAACCACCATATGCCTGCTATGACAGCCAAACCTATGAATAACTTTATTATCAAAGACTTATAATTCTTTTTCATATTTTATCTCAGGAATTTCAGCATCAGTCTGGCGAAAGCCTTAAACCACCCTGACTGCAGAATGCCGGTATAATACTGATCGCCCGTCCTTTTTACGATCTGAGCGAGCGTCGGATAAATATGGATGGTGGAGCTGAGTTTGCCGATATTTACCTTTGACGATTTAGCCAGGACGTACTCGTGTATGATCTCTCCCGCTTCCGCCCCGACAATGTGGGCACCGAGGATAAGCCCTTTACTGTCGCAAATGACTTTGGCAAAACCTTTCTCTTCAAGATCGGTAACGGCCCTGTCATTCCCGCCGTATTCGGCTCTGTAAACTT
>JBHIBX010000106.1:0-5136 GCA_046759285.1 Candidatus Omnitrophota bacterium | reverse complement strand
CAGTAGGTTTAGTGATTACGCCATCCAAATGGAGCGGAACATCATTGTCTCCTCCATAGGAAAGATTGTTGCCAAGGGCTATATGGACAGTTCCTCTTACCTTTTCGTCTTCGAGGACATTGCCTATAACTTTTGCTTTGGGGTTTAGTCCTATCCCCAGTTCGGCAACCATGTAGGCTTTCGGGCCTACACGATCCAGGCGCTGTATCACTTCTTTGGCGCGGGCACCGGTGATCTCATATACAACGCCGTCTTTAACTTTGAATGTAATAGGTGAATCCAGAAGGCCCAAGTCCGGAAAGGACGCATCAACTACATACACCCCCTCGCAAGTTTCGGGCGAAAACGAAACTTCCCCTTCCGGCAGATTTCCGAACGCTCCCGAATAGTCGAAAGAACCGCCGTCCTGTCCGAAAAATTTACTCTCCCCCACTGTAAAAGTAATATCGGTGCCAAGCTCTGTCGTAACCCTTATGGTTGAGGCGTCTTTCAGGATCTCATGAATCCTTCTCGATTCCTCTTTAAGCGCTTCGTAGTCAATGTCCAGACACCTGTTGGCTATGTCTTCTGTAATCGTGGGCATTGTAGCGATACGCGCACCTTTTTCAGTAGCCGCTATCCTGGCTTTTGTGTGTGTAAGCGACTTTTCGGTCACAAGGATCTGGACATCATATTGAAGCATTTCATTGGCGACTTTTTCGGGGGGTTCAGTAGCGTGTTCTTTCGTGGGCTCCATCACAACGAGCTTTACCTTGGACGTGATCTTACTTGCATATTCATAAAAGGCCTGTCCGATTGGCTCTTTTATTGTATCAGTAACTATAAGACAGGATTCGGCAGGTTTAAGTTTTAATGAGCTCTCAAATACAGCTTTTACAGCACTCTTATCGATCACGCTTAATCCTTATTTCCCCCACACACCTGTCCCGAGGAGCCATACACCGGCGGTAATCAAAAGGACGCCAAACAATTTAGCGAAAGTCACTGTCTCTTTCAACACAAAGATCCCCAAAAGAAAGGCTATAAGATAAAAACTGCCGGCCACAGGAACAATTATGGACAGTTCCCCCATCTTCAAGCCCTTATAAAAAGCGATAAACGCGACAAAACTTCCTAAAAAACCGGCTATAATAAGAAGGCTGGCTGAACGCAGGTCCACCGTTTTTATCTGGGAAGGTTTTATCATAATAGTGACAAGAATAACTATACCTATTAGAACTCCGAGGCACCTGTAAAAAAGGCCTGGCAGAGGCTCGATTTTGCCAAGCACGACCTTCTCTATAACTGAAGTTATCCCCCATACCACAGCAGCCAAAAGCGCCCACCAGAAAGCATTCATGATATTCCTTTCTTTAAAACTTTACAACTGGAACTTCCTTCGCCGTTTCCACTGCTTCAAAGTACTCTCTTGGCTGATTCAAGCCCCTCAAAGAAGCGAAGAAGCCTCCGAATACCGTGCGGCGATAGGTGTTGAATGTTTTCACGGAGTTGTTATACCTCATCCTCTCCACCGCTATCCTGTTCTCAGTCCCTTCAAGCTGGGATTGGAGCGCCAGGAAATTCTGGTTTGCTTTAAGATCAGGATAGTTTTCAACAACAAGCAAAAGGCGCGAAAGAGCTCCTGTCATCTGATTCGCGGTTTCTATTTTCTGTTCGCGAGTCTGCGCTTTTGCCCACTGGCTTCTGAGTTTCGTAATCTCGGTAAACAAACCCTTCTCATGAGCGGCATAGCCCTTTACCGTGTTAACCAAATTTGGTATAAGATCGTTTCGTCTTTGAAGCTGGTTCTCTACCTGGGCCCACGAGGAATTCACCGCCTCATCCAACCGGACCACGTGGTTCAGTCCACCGATCAGCCAACCAGCCGCTATCAGTATTACCAGAAAAATCACACCTAATACTATCCACACTGTTTTCATCTTACCTCCTTTTAAATAGATCCCTCGACTTCCTCACTCCGTTCGGTCGCTCGGGATGACAAGAGCTTACTACCAAGAGCCGGATGCGCCTCCGCCTCCGGACATTCCTCCTCCAAAACCGCCGAATCCCCCGCCGAATGACCCGGAAGACCCGCCGGACCAGTAACCTCCTCCTCCGCCTATCAGGAAAAACAAGGCGCCAAAACGGAAGCCGAATATCTAAAAGAAGTGTCAGGAAGCTTCCCAGCGGCGAAGCTTTCGCACGGCGGCGGACAGGCATAGCGACCTCTCTTCTTCCCAGATCAAGGTCCACTCCATATTCGTCCCTTATAAGCTTTGCCAGCATTACAACGCCCGCCGACACGCCAAGGCTAAAATCACCCTTTTTAAATGCGGGTGTCATTAAATCTTCTATGATGATCTTGCTCTGAAGATCCGTAATAGCGCCTTCAAGGCCATACCCTACTTCTATCCTGACCTTGCGGTCATCAACGGCTACCAGTATTAAAACACCGTTATCTGTTCCCTTTTTCCCTATGCCCCATTTCTGGAAAAGTTCGACAGCATACTGCTCGATAGTTAACGGCGCGGTCGACCTGACCGTCACCACGACAACTTCGGCCGTGGTCTTTTCCTCTATTCGCCTGGCAAGGCTTTCGATCTCACTTTTCGCGCCCGGAGATAGCACGCCGGCATAATCGTTAACAAATCCTACAGGGGAAGGAAAGCGGACTTCCTGCGCCCCGCAAGAAAGAACAGTCCCAAAACAGATCATTAAGATCAAGAAAATGCTAGCTAAGCGCCTCATATCACCATTCCGTCAACAATGTCCGTGAGCTTCTCCAGCTGGACCAAAAAGTCATTTAAAAAATCTTCCAGGGGCCTGCCGCCTATCTTTCCGTCTGTTTCTTTATCGTGTAATATCTCCATAAAAGACGAAACATCCACCTCAAACTCTTCTCCCAACCGGCTCAAGATCTTCTCTTTATCCGTTGGGATAGATCCCTCAAGCTTTAATCTAAGAACATTTTCGAACACAGGCATAAGCGCGCGAAAAGAAGACTTTAAAAGGCCTTCCAGGCCTTTACGGTTCATGGCCTGCTCCAGGTAGGCCTGGCGTATTGTAAGGAGTCTGCCTTTTAATTGATATTCGCATTCCCTGCGTATATCCATCTTCTCCGCGCTTATATCAGCAAGTACGTCATCGCCAAAAAGCACCAGACGCGAATCTTTCATGTTCATAAATTCCATCGGAAAAGTATCCAGCGACATCTTGATGTAAGACGGGCTCAGGAAAAGAGGCGCCGTGATCTTTCTGCGCAAACCCTGCTTGACCGTTTTGAGCACCGGTTTGAATTTATCAAGTGAAACCTCCTTCAAGACAATCGCCAGATTGATATCCGATGTCTTCGGATTATAATCCGGACCTGTAACGCTCCCATAAACGAAAACGGACACGATATCTTCACCGTAGATCTTGATAAGCTCATTAAGGTATGGTTCCAAAGCTTTCTTCACCTGGTCAGGTAATTTATCTATATTTTTGATCTCCATTTATAACCTCCTGTAGTTTAATTCCGGATGCACCTTATCCAGTTTAAAACGATTATACCATCTAAAAAAAAGGAACAAAAAGAGCGGCCTGGAACGGTGGCTGAAAAAGAAATCTATCAAAAGATGAAGCGTCATTCCCGAAGCAATTGGGATCGCCCATGAAAAAATAAAAGAAAAAGCCCACATAATGGCGACCAGTTCCCATGAATGAAATATGACATAAACCCGGCCTGAAGCCAGGTATTTATGTGAGAAAAAGTCTTTCAGATTGAACTTCCACCCAAAATACAGAAAATAATCGATCAAATGGTCCAGATCGATGAACACACCGCCAAGAACGACAAGAAGAGACCAATCCCACCTGCCCGTAAACCTGTAAAAAAACCAGGCAAGCGCAAGGGTAAGCACAAAATGCGTCGTTAGGTCGATAGCCGTGTCTCTGTACCTTTTGTTCACTTCACTCCCTTTTTATCGGCTCTTATTGTATCATTCCGCCATAACAAATACAACAGTCCAAATCTAACCAGGTTAGAAAACGTGCTTTGCTTGCATATTGCGAAATCACAATATATAATATGAGTAGCATATATACATTATTTTGGGGCTATATAATAAACGATGAAGGGACAAGAATTTGAATAGGAAAAAAATCCCTTATTTTTTTATATTTTTTGCACTCATTTCTGCCTTTTTTTTAAGCTTCCCAACAACCAAAGCTGATGAGGGGTCTCTTGTATTCGCCGGCCATGAGGAAATGCCTCCCTTTTCCTTTTATTCAGACGGTTCTCCCGCCGGGTATTCGGTCGACCTGACAAGAATACTCTCCGTTACTATAGGCAGGGAAATCAACATAAAACTGATGCCCTGGGATAAATGCATCTCGGAGCTCAAAGCCGGTAACATCGACGGCCTCATAGGCACCCCCGTCTATAAGGAACGTGAAGAATACATGGATTACTCTTCTCCCGTTGCCGAAGTAGAATGTGCCATATTTGTGGAAAAGACCAATACTTACGTCACTTCTCTTAAATCTCTTGAAGGTACACTTGTGGCGGCTCACAAGGAAAGCCTGGTCGTAGATAAATTGACTAAAAATAAAAATATCACCATCATCGAAACAAAAACCTACATGGAAGCTTTGGAAAAACTCCAGAAAAGGGAAGTAACCGCGGTCGTGGCCGAGAAAGATGTAATACTCTATTACATACACAAGGAAAACATCAAAGACCTGAAAATCGCCGGTCCCCCCGTCGGACCGGTTTTCCCCTACTCTCTTTCCGTAAAAGAAGGAGATGCCAAACTGTTGGAAGATGTTAACCGCGGCATAGAGATCATGGAAGAAAATGAAACCCTGCAGAAACTTCAAAGAAAATGGTTCGGCCTTCGCCTTGTGCCTCCATTTCCATGGAGAATGGTCACCATCCTGACAGCGACAATAACAGGCATACTGCTCGCGTTTATGGTCATTCTCTGGACAGTGTCGCTTAATGCCACGATCAAGGTAAAGACCGAGCAGATACACCTCATGAGCCAGAGGATGGTCGAAAAAGATAAGCTGGCCGTCCTGGGGAAACTTGCCGGACAGATCGCCCATGAGCTGAGGACCCCCTTAAGCATTATCAATAATTCAGTATATCTCTTGCGCAAAGAAGGAAGCCAGAAC
>JBHIBX010000105.1:0-5174 GCA_046759285.1 Candidatus Omnitrophota bacterium | reverse complement strand
AGACAAGCCGGAATAGAGAGCGTAACGATTACGACGCGCAAACCTCCAAAGTCCATAAAAGGCGCGCCTTATCTCTCCGAAAACAATATTGACGTTGAAGGAATAAAGGAAGAGACCGTTATTTTCGAAGGCAATGCCCTGGACGCCATAAAAGGTTTTCCGAAAAATATCAACGTCTCGGCCCTTCTTTCCATCGCCGGGATCGGTCCTGAAAAAACACGGGTAAAAATAGTGGTATCCCCCGAATACACACGAAACACGCATGAAATAGAAGTAAAGTCAAAAGCGGGGACTATAAAAACGCGCACAGAAAACGTTCCGTCGCCAGACAATCCCAAGACAAGTTATCTCGCGGCCCTTGCTGCGATCGCTTCGCTCAGAGGATATTTTGATTCGATCAAAATAGGTACCTAAAAATAATAAATTATAATCTTTATTCTCTTGACATACTCCTTCCTTCATGTTAATTTATGCCTGACTATGCAACTCGCATTTATGCTTATAGGTGGTTTGGGGCTGTTCTTCTTCGGCATGCAGACCATGTCCGAGGGGCTGAAGAATATTGCCGGTGAACGCCTCAAGAATATCCTCCGAATGGCCACGAAGCTTCCCGTTATTGGCGTCCTTGTTGGGGCCGCCGTAACCTGTTTCATCCAATCCTCAAGCGCTACGACAGTTATGGTCGTAGGTTTTGTCAACGCGGGGCTTCTCGCGCTGAAGCAGGCCATAAGCGTTGTGATGGGGGCGAACATAGGAACAACGTTTACCGCGTGGCTCGTCTCTTCCATGGCTGTTTTCAAGATCACCAATTATGCCCTTCCTGTGGTCGGTATCGGTTTTGCGATCAAGACCTTCGGTAAGACAAAAAATGCCAGATACTGGGGCCAGGCGCTTATGGGGTTCGGTCTTCTTTTTCTCGGATTAGGCTTCATGAAAGAAGCATTTGATCCCTTGAGAGAAAGCCAGCGCGTAAAGGACCTCTTTCTTACTTTCGGCGCAAATCCCATTCTGGGCGTTTTTGTAGGCATGATTATTACAATGTTGATCCAGTCTTCCAGCGCTACGATTGCTATAGTTCAGGTCATGGCTTTTAACGGAATTATAAGTTTTCCGGCCGCGATTGCGCTGATGCTTGGGGATGATATCGGTACGACAATTACCGCACAACTGGCGGCGGTGGGAACGAATATATCAGCCAGGCGAGCAGCTATGTCGCACACACTGTTTAACGTGATAGGCGTAGGTTACTTCATGATCTTTGTTTATAACGGATGGTTCGTAAAAGCGGTTGATTTTATTATTCCGGGCGCGATCACACTTAAAAATATCATGTTTCATATAGCTATCGCAAACAGCGCTTTTAAGATCATTAACGCCTGTGTCTTTCTTCCCTTTATAGGCGTCCTTGAAAAGCTGAGCATTATGCTTGTCCCGAAGAAAAAGGGAGCTATCGAGCCAGGCCCTCAGTATCTGGAAAAACACCTCTTGAATACTCCTCCCATAGCCTTGGAGCAGGCGCGGCGGGAAACGGTCCGCATGCTGGGCATGGCTAACGAGTCCGTTGGGATCACGGTAAAAGGTTTTCTCGAAAACGACTTGAACGCGATTAAACCGGTTCCCAAAATAGAACAGGCAGTTGACAACTTACAGTCAGAGATAACGCAGTACCTGATCGAACTTTCCCAAAAGACTCTCACCCAGGAAGAGTCGGAAGAACTTCCGGTATTGATACACAGCGTAAACGATGTAGAAAGGATCGGCGACCATTCGGAGAATATAATGGATCTCGCCGAACGGAAGATAGAGAAGAAGCTGACAATCCCCGACGAAGCCATAAAGGAATTATCCTTGATGTGGAATGAGCTTAACAGCATGATGATAGAGACCGAAGAGGCTCTGAGTAAAAATGATTCCCAAAAGGGCGAAAGCGTGATCATGAGAGAACAGAAGATCAATCACCTCCAGATCGAGCTCAAGAGGTCTCATGCCAATCGCCTGAACCAGGCCATGTGTGACCTCAGGTCCGGCATAATCTTCATGGATATGGTCGATAACATGGAGAAGATAGGGGACCACCTTACCAATATAGCACAGGGCGTAATAGGTGGCATGCGCTGGACCTACAAAGGCGAAGTGCGCATTACCGAACCCGCCGCCGCATAATACAGACCTCACTTGACAAAATTCGCTTCCTTTAGTATCATACTTAAATCATTTTAATTAAATTATTTATATGTATATCAGGAGGATAATATGGGGATGTGGGTTGGCATAGGACGAACGGCGCGAAGAAGTTACGGGTTCGATGAGGTCTCTCTTGTTCCCGGGACTCTCACCATCGATCCTGCCGATGTCGATACTTCATGTGAAATAGGAGGGATCAAATTTCAGGTGCCTATAATGGCTTCTTCCATGGACGGGGTAGTGGACGTGAATTTCGCTGCCACCATGGGTAAGCTAGGCGGTCTTGCCGTTCTGCATCTTGAAGGAGTTTCCACCCGTTATGAAAACCCCTCGGAAGCAGTGGAAAGAATAATCAACTGTGACGTCGAGAAATCCACCGAAGTCATTCAGGAAGTATATTCCGAACCCATAAAAAAGAAACTTATCGGCAAGAGGATCAGCGAGATCAAGGCGGCGAAGGCCCCCGCGGTCGTGAGTTGTAATCCCCAGGTGGCTGCCGAGTTCGGTCCTATTGCCCGCGATGCCGGGTGTGATATTTTCATTATCCAGTCAACGGTAATAAGTGTTGACCATGAGTCAAGCAGTTATAAACCGCTTGATCTTTATAAGTTTTGCAAAGACATGAAGATTCCCGTTCTTTTGGGCAACTGTGTTGGCTACAAAGCCTGTTTAGAACTTATCAAGACCGGTTGCCAGGGAATATTTGTAGGTATCGGCCCCGGAACGGCCTGCACATCCCGCGGAGTTCTCGGTATAGGCGTTCCTCAGATCACCGCGACATGCGACTGTGCAGCGGCGAGGGATTTTTACTATAAGGAAACAGGAAAGTATGTTCCGATCTTTGCCGACGGAGGCATGGCGAACGGAGGCGATATTTGTAAGGCGTTTGCCGCCGGTGCCGACGCGGTAATGCTGGGCAACGCTTTTGCCAAGGCCAAGGAAGCCCCGGGAAAAGGATACCACTGGGGAATGGCCATGCCGCACCGGTATCTTCCCAGGGGAACCCGCATAAAAGTGGGGACTACGGGGACTCTGGAAGAGATCTTATTTGGTCCCGCGAGGACCGATGACGGAACTCAGAATCTTATGGGAGCTCTCTCAACAAGTATGGGTAATCTTGGAGCGCGGAACATAAAAGAGATGCAGCTCGTGGACATGATCATAGCCCCTTCTATCCAGACCGAAGGGAAGGTCTACCAGACCGCCCAGCGCGTCGGGATGAGGAAATAGACCATCCTTATAAACCATGACGGAACCACAATCTGATTTTGTACATTTACACGTTCATACACAATACAGTCTTCTTGACGGAGCCTGTAAACTTGGCGAGCTTTTGGACCTGACCAGGGAGTTCAATATGCCCGCCTGCGCGATAACCGATCATGGCAACATGTTCGGCGCGATAGAGTTTTACGAAGGGGCCGTTTCAAGGGACATCAATCCGATCATCGGCGCAGAGATCTACGTGGCGCCTGAAAGCCGTTTCGATAAGACGAGCCACGGCATCAAGGGGGCGTCGTTCCATCTAGTCCTTCTTGCTAAAAACATCACCGGCTATAAAAATCTCATGGAGATCGTCTCTTGCGGGTACCTTGAAGGGTTTTACTATAAACCACGGGTAGACAAAGAGGTGCTCGCCCGGTTCAGCAAGGGTCTTATTGCCATGTCAGCGTGCCTTAAGGGGGAGATCTCCCATTTTCTCCTGTCAGACCAGCAGGAACAAGCGAAGAAATCCGCCATGGAATACGTCGATATATTCGGAAAGGATGATTTCTATCAGGAGCTGCAGGACAACAAGATAGAAGAGCAGTACGCTTTAAATAAGGAAATAGTCAAACTGGCCAGAGAACTTGACATTCAGTTAGTGGCGACAAACGACGTGCATTACCTCAAGAGAGAAGACGCCAATGCCCATGAAGCCCTTCTTTGCATCCAGACCCAGACGACGCTTAACGACCCAAACCATATGAAGTTTCAGTCGGACCAGTTATATTTTAAATCCCCCGAAGAGATGCATGAACTTTTTTCGGAACTTCCCGATGCTCTTGCCAATACCATGAAGATCGCGGAGAGCTGCAAGCTGGAACTTTCGTTTGATGAATTGCACCTGCCTAAGTTCCATACGCCGGATGGTGAAAAAGGTGAAGATTTTTTCAAAAGACTTATCCAGGAGGGCATAAATAAAAGATACAGCGTTATCACTGACGAAATAAAAGAACGCGTGCAGCACGAGTATAATATCATCCGCGATTCGGGCTACATCAGCTATTTTCTGATCGTGTGGGACTTTATAAGCTTTGCGAAAGAAAAAGGCATACCGGTCGGCCCGGGAAGGGGCTCGGCTGCCGGGAGCATCATAAGTTACGCCCTGGGCATTACGGATATAGATCCGCTTAGGTACAATCTCATCTTTGAGCGTTTCCTTAATCCGGAAAGAGTCACTATGCCTGATATCGACATAGATTTCTGCTTCGAGAAAAGGAACGAGGTCATCGATTATGTTATTGATAAATATTCCAAAGAAAACGTTGCGCAGATCATCACCTTCGGAACGATGATGGCAAAGGGCGTTCTAAGAGACGTCGGACGTGTGATGGGAATACCTTATTCGGATGTGGACAAGATAGCGAAGCTCGTTCCGAACGATCTCGGGATAACCCTGGATCAGGCGCTGCAGGTGGAGCCTGACCTTAGAAAGTCCTATGAAGAAGATCCGGGGATCCGTCTTTTGATCGACACCTCAAGAAGACTGGAAGGCCTTACGCGCCATGCCTCGACGCACGCCGCAGGAGTGGTCATATCCGATAAACCGCTCCAGAAGCGAATACCGCTTTTTAAGACAGCGGATGATCAGATCACGACCGGCTACACGATGAAGTCTCTCGAGAAGCTGGGAATGCTGAAGATGGATTTTCTGGGACTGAAGACGTTGACGGTCATCGACCAGACTTGCCAGATCGTGAAACGCACCAAGTCCGAGGATGTCGTTA
>JBHIBX010000104.1:0-5190 GCA_046759285.1 Candidatus Omnitrophota bacterium | reverse complement strand
AGGCTTTTCAGAGCCTTCTCCATAGAACATATGTTCTGTTCTGAGCAGGCCTATACCCTCGGCGCCGAAAGCGCGGGCTTTTCTGGCGTCCTCCGGCGTATCAGCATTGGTCCTGATCCCCATCTTGCGGACAGAGTCGCATATCTTCAGAAAATCATTAAGCGCCTTGTTCTCTTTCGTCGCGTCTATCATGGGAAGAACGTCCTTGTAGATAAGCCCCTTGGTGCCGTTAAGGGTGATCCAGTCGCCCTGTTTAAGAACGGTATCACCGATCTTCGCTTCTCTTTTACCGTAATTGATGTCCAGGTCTCCGCAACCGACGATACAACACTTGCCCCAGCCGCGGGCGACCAAAGCCGCGTGAGACGTCATGCCTCCGCGGGCGGTAAGTATTGCCTGGGCAGCCCTCATGCCTTCCACGTCCTCTGGGCTGGTCTCTTCGCGAACAAGAATCACCTTTTTACCTTTCTCTGCCCATTCGACTGAAGTGTCCGAGTCGAATACGATCATTCCGCTTGCTCCGCCCGGACCGGCAGGAAGGCCTTTGGCGAGAACCTTATTCACCTTTTCGGCATCCGGATCGATGATCGGGTGCAGAAGCTCATCAAGCTGCGACGGCTTTACCCTCATAACGGCTTCTTTCTTTCCTATGAGGCCTTCTTTCACCATGTCAACTGCCATCTTGACGGCAGCTGGACCGTTACGCTTACCCGTGCGGGTCTGAAGCAGGAAAAGGCGCCCGTCCTGGATGGTGAACTCGATATCCTGCATATCATGGTAATGCCTCTCGAGCCTTTTCTGGATGGAATCGAGTTGTTTGTATATTTTTAGCATGAAATCTCTGAGCATTATTTCGTGCACATTGTGTTCACTCTGCGAGTTCTTGTTTATCGGGGCGGGAGTCCTTAACCCTGCTACGACATCCTCCCCTTGGGCATTGATCAGATATTCGCCATAGAACTTGTTGTCGCCGTTGCCGGGGTTACGTGTAAATGCGACGCCTGTCGCGGAACTTTCGCCCATGTTCCCGAAAACCATCGTTTGGACGTTGACCGCCGTCCCCCATTCGTCCGGAATGCTCTCGATCCGGCGGTAAGCGATGGCTCTCTTCCCGTTCCATGACTGAAAGACCGCGCCAATGCCGCCCCAGAGCTGGATCATCGCATCATCCGGAAAAGTCTTGCCCAGGACCTGTTTTACCTTTTTCTTATACTTTTCACACAGGTCTTTGAGATCTGCGGCATTAAGTTCGGTATCCAGCTTTACGCGCTTTTTCTTTTTCTTTTCATGCAAAAGCTTCTCAAGCTGGGCCCTTATGCCCTTTCCTTCTTTCGGCTCTCTTCCGGCGGCTTTTTCCATTACAACATCCGAATACATCGTTATGAGCCGCCTGTAAGCGTCGTATGCGAAGCGTTCGCTTCCTGACTTCTTGATAAGACCGGGAATCGTCTTGCTTGTAAGTCCGATGTTAAGAACGGTCTCCATCATCCCGGGCATAGATTGCCTTGCGCCTGATCTTACTGAGACCAAAAGAGGATCTTTCGGGTCGCCGAACTTCTTACCCATAAGCTTTTCCACCTTCTTCAGGACGGCATTCACCTCTTCCTTGAGCCCTGTCGGATATTTGCCTTTATGTTTATAAAAATAGGTACATACTTCCGTGGTTATGGTAAATCCCGGGGGCACAGGTATCCTGAGGCTGGGGTGTCCCGCCATTTCCGCCAGGTTCGCTCCTTTACCTCCCAAGAGGTTCTTCATTTCGGCTTTACCATCGGCCTTACTTCCGCCGAAAAAGTAAACGTTCTTCTTTCTCCGCTTTGCCATTTTGTTCCTCACTCTCCTTCTTCGTTATTTAAATTTTTCTTCCAGAATTTGTTTGAGTTTTGATGCTTCAACGCGATCCTGATCCATGGTGTCTCTGTCCCTTAGGGTCACTTTGCCGTCATCCAGGGATTCCACGTCCACCGTAACGCAGAAAGGCGTTCCGATCTCGTCCTGCCTGCGGTAAAGCCTGCCTATCGCTGCCGTATCGTCGTAAACCGCGCGGTAATCCCCCTTGATATCATCAAGTATTCTATTCGCCATTTCAATAATTTCCGGCTTGTTTTTTAAAAGCGGCAAAACTGCTACCTTAATAGGCGCCAGACGCTTATCAAGCGAAAGAAACACTCTCTTGCGATCTCTCACGACTTCGGATCTATAAGCGTCAACAAGTATCGCGAGAACCGTTCTATCTATACCTCCCGATGGTTCGATCACGTAAGGAATATAACGCTTCCCGGTCGCATCATCAAAATAACTAAGATCGCGCCCGCTTATCTCCGAATGCTGCTTAAGATCGAAATCGGTGCGGTTCGCTATTCCTTCAAGCTCCGACCACCCCATCGGGAAAAGATATTCGATGTCATGACATTTTTTGGCGTAATGCGCCAACTCTTCCTTTTCGTGCTGACGTAGCCTCAGATTCTCTTTTCTTATGCCCATGGACACATACCAGCTAAGGCGTTCCTCCAGCCAGTATTCGTACCACTTTTCGTCCTCGCCGGGCTTGACGAAGAACTCGAGTTCCATCTGTTCAAACTCGCGACTTCTGAAAGTAAAGTTTCCCGTGGTGATCTCGTTCCGGAAGGCTTTGCCGATCTGGGCCACGCCGAAAGGAAGCTTTCGCCTTGTCGTGTTAACGATGTTCTCAAAGTTCACAAAAATGCCCTGTGCCGTCTCGGGCCTCAGATAGACATCCTGCTGTTTACCTTCAACCGAACCTACCTGCGTCTTGAACATGAGGTTAAAACTTTTAGGATCGGTGATATCGCCTCCGCATTCGGGGCACTTTTTCTTCTTAAGCTTGTCTATACGGAACCTTTTTTTGCAGTCTTTGCAGTCAACCAGCATATCCGCAAAAGACGTAACGTGTCCCGAAGCCTTCCATACCTCAGGGTTCATGAGAATAGCTGCATCCAGCCCCTCGACATCCTTCCTCTCGTAGACCATTCTTTTCCACCACAGGTCCTTCACGCTTTTTTTAAGCTCTGTGCCGAGAGGGCCGTAATCCCACACACTTCCGATGCCGCCGTAGATCTCACTATCCTGGAATATGTAACCTCGCCGCTTGCAGAGATTAGCAATATCTTTTAATTCAACGTTTGTATCCATAACCTAGCAAATACCTGCTTTCTCCAGATGGCTAAGAAATTTTAACGATCTTACGGGCCTGGCGATATGATACTGCACAAACCTTTTAAGGAGTTTTTCCGTTTCTTTGCCCACTTCCCTGCTTACCTTTATCTGAGCTGTCTTCACTACGGGACTTGCGATTATTTTGCGCATGAAATTTACAGTGCCAAGTGATATCCTGAAAGCTTCCGAGCCCTCCCTGAGGCAAGACCGGCACTTAACCCCGCCGTCCTTCACGCTCAGAAAAAAACCGCTGGATACGGGTGCGCCGCATTCAACGCACTCTCCCAGGCGAGGGGTCAAACCTACCGCTTTCAGCAGCTTAAGCTCAAATATCCTGCCGACACGTTTCGCGCTGGATCTTGTGGCCAATAGGCGAAGACTTTCGACCAGGAGATCATAAAGCTCCTCGTTCCTGTCGTAGTCGCTGGTAACTATGTCTATTAACTCTATAAAATAATTAGCGTATGTCAGCCTTTCGATGTCCTTCCTCACCGGAAGGAAGAAATCCAGGGCCTCGCACTGCGTGATCAGGTCCAGCGCCTTTTTTTTCTTTCTATAAAAGAGCAGCTGGCATTTCGTGAAGATCTCGAAATTTCCAGCGAACTGGGGATAAGGATCTCTGGCCCCCTTAAGGACCCCCCTTATTTTACCGAATTCCCGCGTAAATACAACAAGAATGTAGCTCGTTTCCCTTAAATAAAATTTCCTTAGAATAACGCCTTCAGCGCTTTGAGCTGCCATTTTATTCCGCTACATCCTCGACCTCTTCTTTGCCGGCGAAAGGCGGAGTTACCGATCCACCCGAGACAACAAGTTTCAACCCTTCTTCCACGCTCATCTTGAGGAACTTGATCTCCTCCCTGGGAATAACCAGAAAATAACCGCTTGTAGGGTTCGGTGTCGTCGGGAGAAATACATTGATGCTGCTCCTTCCCATGGCGTCCTTTATCTCTCCCTTAGAAACCCCTGTAGTAAAGCCCAGCGAATAAATTCCCTTCCTCGGGTACTCGACCAGGACGACCTGCTTAAAAATAGTCTTTCCCTGGCCTATAAAGGCCGATGAGATCTGTTTTATGGATTTATATATCCTTCCGACTATTGGAACCTTAAGTAGCCCTTTTTCTCCAAGCGAGAAAAAGCGGTTTACGACCAATATCTTCGCTCCCCATCCTATCAAAGCCACCACGATTATTGCCATGATGAAGATAAAAGTCTTTGCCAGAAATATGCGGTGAATGGGCGGAGCATTGGCAGCATCCATTATCGGCGTGAAGACCTTTATAAGAGGATCGAGCACCAACTCATTAAGTTTTACCACAATGAAACGTATGATAGCTACCGTAATAGCAACGGGAAGGAGTATGACCATCCCGTTAATAAAATCCACTAAAAACCGGTTCCATATGCTTTTTCTCATCATTCATTCCTTTTCCGGGGTTAACACCCCGGCTACATTTTTTTAAGACAATATTTGAAAAACAAGTAAAGTTACGAGCGCTCCGACAACGCTTCCCGCGACAACTTCCCAGAAAGTATGGACATTATTCGCCATGCGGCTTCTCGCGATAAAAACCGCCAGAACAAAGGTAAGAACGCTCGCTAGCGAATTCATCGTGACAAGCGATATTATCACCCAGACGGAGAACGCTATGGCAGCGTGCCCGCTGGGCATACCTCCCCGCAATAAGGATTTTTCATGGCGCAGCGCTTTTATCAGGATCACAATGCCAATGATCACTAAAAGCGCTATCAGCGTTATGTGCCACGGAGACTGTTTGATCCTGAAGAAAAACTCCTTGCTTATTGCCAACTGAAGGCGTCTTACAAAAAGCAGATAACCTATAACTGCCGCGTTTATGGCACTCACGAAAACCGCACCCGCCGCTATATCCTTAATGACCTTCGCCAGGGGATGAAATTCATCGTTGATAAGGTCTATGGAATATTCGATAGCCGTGTTGACCATTTCGGCGAAAAGAACAAACATCACAGCAAAGCACAGTAACATGAATT
>JBHIBX010000103.1:0-5197 GCA_046759285.1 Candidatus Omnitrophota bacterium | reverse complement strand
ACGACCCGAACAGTGAGATTAACGCGCTGAACATCGAAAAAATGCGCGTTGTGTCTCTTGAACTGTTTAACCTGATCAACAAAGCTAAGCGCATAAGCCATGTCACAAACGGGACGTTTGATATAACGATAGCCCCGATACTAAAGAAGAACGGGTTTTACGAAGACATGCCGGAAGAGATCCGCGATAAGATTCCCGATGACTTTAGCGGCGTGGGGATAAAAAATGTTATCTTAAGACTGGATAACAGCGTGCGTTTGCGCAACGGCGCCTGGATCGATCTTTCCGGCATAGCTAAAGGCAATATTGTCGATAATATGATGGCTTATTTCAGGGGAAAGGGGATAAAAAACGTCCTGATAAACGCCGGAGGCGACCTGTACTGCGCGGGCGAGGGTGAAGGAAGGCCATGGATAGTCGGCGTTAGGGAGCCGGGTTCTGACCGGATCTTACTCACGCTTGCTGTAAGGGACATGGCCGTGGCCACCAGCGGCGATTACGAGAATGTAGTTATCGATGAAAGAACAGGGGAAGTGATATCGCATATCATCGATCCCTTCAGGGAGCGCCCGATAAAGGAGAAATTCTACAGCGTGACTGTGATCGCGCCCACTTGCACAGATGCTGACGCGTTGGCTACCGGGATGATGGTCATGGACAAGGACGCGGCAATAGCGCTCGCTGACGAGATAAAGGATGTCTCGATAATCGTGATAAAAACTTCCGGAGATGAAAACAGTATATTCTTTTCCAAAGGAGCAAAAGAGTATCTAGCAAAGAGGTAATATAAGATGCGCGTTGTCGTGGCGATGTCCGGGGGCGTAGATTCAAGCGTGGCCGCCCTTGAGCTAAAGAAAAAAGGGTACGAGCCGATAGGCATTACCATAAAGACATGGCCAAAGGAAGAATGCGGAACGGTAGGTGAGAGGCTCTGCTGTTCGCTTGAGGCTATACAGTTCGCGAAGAGCGTAGCAGAAGACCTTGATATCCCTCATTACGTTGTAGACCTTTCCAAAGAGTTCGCGGAGTTAGTAAAAAATTATTTTGCCCAGGAATATTCCCATGGCAGGACCCCTAACCCGTGCATCTATTGTAACAGCAAGATAAAGTTCGGATTTCTTCTGCAAAAAGCGCGTGAACTGGGGGCTGAAAAAATAGCCACAGGTCATTTTGCGCGGATCACTCAGAAAGGCAATAAATACCTTCTTGCCGAAGCCCTTGATAAATGGCGCGACCAGTCATATTTTTTGTACGATATCCCCGCTGAGGCGCTCCCGTATGTCGAATTCCCATTGGGAAGATATTCCAAAGAGTGGGTAAGGGAAGTGGCAATGAAACACGGCTTTATGACGGCAGCAAGGGAATCCAGCCAGGACATATGTTTCGCGACGGCAGAAGGGGATTATCGTGATTTTCTGAGAAAATACGGCGTAGAAGCGTTCGAGCCGGGCGACATCTGCGATGTAGGGGGCAAAATAGTCGGACAGCATAAAGGGATCGCTTCTTATACAGTAGGCCAGCGGCGCGGTTTAGGCCTGGCCGCAGCAGAACCGGTTTATGTGCTGAGGATCGACCCGGAGCGGAACGAAATAATTGTGGGAACAAGAGAGCATGCCATGAACAGAAAAATCCGCGTTGCTGGTTTCAACTGGCTTACGATAGAAAAACTGGGCCGGCAGATGAATTTTGATGCAAAGATCAGGTATAACAGCAAAAAAGCCCCAGCCACTCTCTCGCCTTGGGGGGACGACGAGGCGATTGTTGAGTTCAAAGAGCCGCAGTTTGCCCCTGCCCCGGGCCAGGCAGCTGTGTTTTACGATGGTGAGACGGTTGTCGGGGGAGGGTGGATCGAGGAAGTCATAGAATAATACCCGGCCCCGCTCAAAACAGCTCAAACTTCAACTACTTAATTTATTGCTTGACAAATAATGAGAATATGTTAAAATAAGAAAAAGCCAGTAATGGCTATTTTGGAGAGAAAAATGAAGATTTTAGCTACAATATTTATAATATCATCCGTATTCACGGCTAACGAGTGCGCAAAGCTGGAAGATCTTTCCCGGACTCCGGTCTATTATGATCATAAAATATATAGTGAGGCCGAAGAGATGAATCGTGAGAAAAAGAGATATGAGGAAGACCGTTTTTTGGTTTCCGATCTGATGGAATCATATATCGAGACGAGTAGCCGCCTTTAATCGAAAATATTGTGCTGGTAGCGAAAAGCCCGGGGCTTTTAACCCCGGGCTTTTTTATTTTCTGGTAGCGGGGGACGGACTCGAACCGTCGACAACACGGGTATGAGCCGTGCGCTCTAACCAGCTGAGCTACCCCGCCACGTTTCAAAAAGGGCAGTTGAAGTTTCATTATATTGTAAAGACATAGGTTTGTCAATTAACGAAAAGATCAGAGCAACCTTTTAACTGTTTCAGCTATAGCAAGACAGGACGTCAGTCCCGGCGACTCGATGCCGATAAGGTTAATGAAGTTCGGAAATCCTTTTTCTTCTTCGTTTGATATGACAAAATCCCTGAAGTCTTCACTTTCTGTCTGCAGTTTCGGTCTTATACCCGCTGTATCCTGGATAAGGTCATCCAACTCAAGACCGTTAAGAAACCTTTTTACTGACTGAAAGAACCCGGGCTTATCATCGTCATTTATATTGTAATCGATCTGGCGGACGTACTTTGCGTCAGGTCCAAGTCTGAGGCCATCAGCCAGGTCCGGAGTAACGTGAATGCCGAGATCTATATTTGTTGGAGGAGGGTAAACCGGATGCGTAATGGAAAATTTCTTGGGATTCCTTATCCTGAAATACTGGCCTTTGCAGTAGTGCAGCCTGTAGGAGCAGTTTTCCGCGTCTATCCCGACCATCTCTGCGATTTTATCGGAATCGAGGCCCGCCGAGTTTATCACAGCTTTTGCCTGAAAGGAGAAATGTTCCCCTTGAGGTTCTTTTACAGTGATCTGGTAGTAAGAGGCGCGCTTTTCTATGCCTATTACTTCGACGCCGAACGCGAAATCGACGCCTTTTTCCTTTGAAGCGTTAAAAAAGAATTTCATAAGGCTATGGGAGTCTATAATTCCGGTATCAGGACAGAAAAGGGCTCTTTCGGCGCTGACATCGGGCTCCATCTTTTTGATTTCCTGCTTTTCAAGGAAGCGCAGGTTATCCACGCCGCAATGCGTTGCGTTTCTATATATCGCCTCAAGCTTCTCGATCTCTACCTTGTCACAAGCTACAAGGAGTTTCCCGAGTTTTTTATGGGGGATATTGTGCCGCGCGCAGAGCTCATATAGAAGATCCCTGCCGCGTATGCAGGTGCGGGATTTAAAGCTATCCTTCGGGTAGTAGATGCCGCCGTGGATGACTTCGGAGTTGCGTGAACTTATTTCCTGGCCGAAAGAGTCGTTCCTCTCGATGACGAGTATTTCTTTATCGCCCCCGGAGAGAACATAAGATGCCGCAAGGCCTATCACTCCCGCTCCTATTATCGCGATGTCTACCTTTTCCATGACATGAACATTTTACATCTACAACGGCCAAAACCAAAGTAAAAATCTTGGAAAATGAGGCTGCACAGCGTATAATAGCGTATTATAAAGGGAGGCATAAATGAAAAAGGCAGTTTATATATTGGTAAGCATATTGATAGTGGTTTTGATCTTATCGCTTGCCAAGAACGCGATCGTCAAGGTCTCTGTTGAAAGGGGAGTGAGCCTGGTCACGGGAATGCAGCTTACCACCAGGAGTTTTAGGATCGGAATTTTCAGAACATTTGTGGACATCAGGGGATTAAAGCTTTTAAATCCCAGGGGGTACCCGGACAGGATGATGATGGATATGCCCGAGATTTACGTTGACTACGATCTTCCGGCGATTCTTGACGGAAAGATCCACTTGTACGAGATGAGGTTGGATCTGAAAGAATTCGTGGTGGTAAAGAATGAAAAAGGAGAACTTAATCTTAATTCCTTGAATGTCATCAAGGAGGAAGAAAAGGGCGGACCGATCGAGATAGCAGATATTCCCAAGATGCGGATCGACAAGCTCAGGCTGAAAATAGGAAGAGTGATATACAAGGATTATTCAGGAGGCAGGCCGCCGGCAGTAAAAGAGTATAATATAGATCTGGATGAAAGCTACACAAATATTACAGACCCGCAGGTGCTGGTGAGCCTTCTCGTGGTAAAAGCTCTTGGAAAGACATCGGTAGCCCAGCTTACAGATTTTGACTTAAGAAGCCTGCAGGACCTTACCTTTAATGCCCTTTCCAGCGCCCAGGAAATGACCATGAATGCCGTGGGGCTGACAGGCAAGACCCTGGAGACGACCAGAGAAGCTACAGGAGAGACGGTCAAAGATACAACAGAGGCATTAAAGGGGGCAACCGAGGAACTCAAGGAAGTTTTTATGGCGCCGTTCGGCCAGAAAGAAGAAGAAAAATAAAGAGAAAGGAGAGTGCGGTATGGTAGCTTTAGTTAGACTTATCGGAATACTCATGATGCTGCTCGGGGTTATTTGCTTGATCAAGCCGGATACCCTGTTAAAGATGATAGCCCACATCAGGAAAGGCAAGCGTGTCTACTGGTCTATAGGCACAAAGACGGTATTGGGCATCATTTTCCTGCTTGCTGCTCTGCAATGCAGGGTGCCCCTGGTGATAGCATTATTGGGCATTCTTTTTGTTTCTTCGTTAGTCGTCAGTCTCGTGATCGGGGTAAAGGGCATTAAGGTCATGATCGAGTTCTGGGAAAATCAGCAGCCCATCGTCCTGCGGATGTGGTCAGCGCTCACCCTGGTGATAGGCCTGCTTATAGTCGTCTCGGCCTGACAAGAAGAAAACATGAGGGAGATCCTTGCTTTAGCGATTCTGGCTGTCTTCAGTCTGTCCGGATTTGTCGCTATCTTTTTTACGACTTTCGGCACACTTATCATACTTATAGGGACCGTTCTGTATGCCCTCATAACAGGGTTTACTGCGATAACCTTAAAGACCCTCCTCATACTTTTTACCTTATATCTCATCGGTGAGGTCATGGAGTACATCCTGATCATTACCGGCGCGAAGAAACTGGGCGCCTCGAACGCCGCTGTTGCCGGCGCCTTGATAGGCGGGATCCTGGGTGCGATCGCCGGCGCGGCTGCTTTTGGCGTGGGACTTTTTGCCGGTGCGATTCTCGGGATCTTCCTTGG
>JBHIBX010000102.1:0-5213 GCA_046759285.1 Candidatus Omnitrophota bacterium | reverse complement strand
CAGGATACCGAACTCCTGGTTGTCGTTCGCCGTGAGCTGCTCAAAGACATTCAAACAGAAGCGACGATAATCGACATCCCGTCTATCCTCGACCACCCAATACCGGACATAAACGATAAAAAAGAAATGGACTGGAATAAATGGTATCTCGTAATCGAAAGAATGAAAGAACTGGGTGTAGGGTCACTTTCGCCATTCGGCGGGGAAACGGCCAAGTTCGACCCACATAGAAAATTGAGCGGAGGATGTGTTGGAGATGCCGTTGAATTTTTAAAGCACCATCTTCAAATAGGAGTTTATCCACAGCTTTGCTGCAGTCCGGATAACGAACATCTTAGTCCTGACGCTGCTCTTAATAAAGGTTCGTTTTTTCTTGGATCTCCTCCCGAAGCATCCCGTGGCCACGGCACAACAAGGCCCGATGCGGGGTTTGTCTCCGTCGGCCTCTTGGCGACGCTGGCCGGCGCAACAACTCTCTGGGCACTCTCACCGGTTATTGCAACGATTGTTTTAGGCTTAGTTGTTGCCTATTATCTCCTGCCTTTCAAGGATTTTTCCATCTCTGCCCCGCAAAGCGGTGAATATCAGCCGGTCCTGCAGAATGATAAGCCGCCTGTTTTTCTGGTTCTGGGAGAAAGGTCAACGCGAAGAAAAGGCCTGGCCAGGTTCTTGAGTGAAAATGCCATGCTTGACAAAATGTGGTGGGTAGGCTCGCTTCGCACTAAAGAAAGGGAATCTCTGCGATATATATTAAGGAAAACAAAACAGAAAAGATTCCCGGGATGCGCAATTAATGTTGTTAATCAGAACCCTTATTCACTTGAGGAGCTGAAACAGATCATTGAAGAAGAAGGCTTTGCGATCAGCGCTGTGATATTTTATCCAATACGGCAATCAACAGAAAGATTGCTCGAGCAATGGGTAAAACAGGGCACGTTTGTGCTTTCGGCGCACGGAAAGAGAAATGAAAGAGTTCTGCAGAATCTCGCTGACCACCAGAAGATGCTTTTCATTCCTTACGGCGGTATATTAGCGGGGGACAGCGGCATAGAGGAATCCACTCCAGACGAGACAGCCCCGCAGGACGGCCACGGCACGGCAAGGCCCGATGCGGGGTTTGTTTCCGTCGGCCTCTTGGCGACACTGGCGGGTGGAACAACGCTCTGGGCACTCGCACCGGTTATTGCAACGATTGTTTTGGGCTTGGTCATTGCTTTTTATCTCCTGCCTTTCACAGAATCATCCACCCCTGAAACACTTCCGATCGTGTGGGCAGGTAAGCGCGAGAAAGAAGGCTTGAGGATAGCCTGCGTGCAGATCACGCAGAGTGACTTCCACGACTTTAATTTCGAAGCTGATACGCAGAAAATGGCTGAAATCGTCCACCGGTTAAAAGGGTCTCTTGGAAGCAACGCGCCTGACCTTGTCGTATTTCCCGAAGATACCGTCACACGTGGTAAGGCGCAGGTCAGACAAAGACTCGAGGAGCTTGGAAAAGTTGCCAGTGAGACACAAATATCGATCGGCTTTTCCGCGGCCTTGCCGATCGGTCCTGATATGCTTCCGCAAAACGTCTATTATTACTTTATACGGCCTGGCGAGAAAGGACCGCAGATAACAAAATACGCAAAACAGGATTCCAGCATCGGTATCGATGAAGACCGGATATTATCTTTTAACACCCCAAGTGGCGATTACAAGATCCTTACCCTGATCTGTGCCGAAACAACACCGGAGGCGGTTTCTGAAAAAGGAGAAGAAGCGGACCTGGTCTTTGTACCCGCCAGTATTATTCCCGGATACCCGCCTTCTGAGGCTGGCAAGTTTTACTCAAAGCTCGGTAAGCCGACCATTCTCCTTAACGAAGCCGGCCAGAAAAAAGGCGGTTCGTTTTTCTCTTCGGAAACAATGCACTCCCTGGGAAAAGATGAATCTATCCTTATGGTCGATCTCGGGGCCAAACCCGACGAGATAAGCCAGGCAGTGGAAGCTGTCCGTGTCAGCGAAAAGCTTTATGACCATCAATATGTCAAGCCTGAGCTGGAGGAACTCTTGAGGCGTTTCGTTGACCCTGAGACCACATATGGCAAAGCCATTCTTTCAAAATTAAAGAAGTTAAAGGTTGTCAATAACGTGCGAAATGCTTTTGCCTGGCTCGTGGGAGATGCCCTCTGGGGCATTCCATTCTTAGTTATCTGCATACGCTTAATAAAATATTTGATATATCCGGCACTATTCTCGCTTTCACTCGGCCACGTGGCAGCGCTTCTGGCAGTAGGCATTATCACAATAGGCGGAGCATATTTCCTTATAACGTTAATGTACTTCCACATCATGCAACTATTCGGATCATATTACCGGCCCGTAACCAATACCATGGGGCTTAGTGTAGTCCCGGATATTTCTCATGAGTTTGGACATTTTATTGAGGCGGCTTTAAAGCTTAAAGATAGGGCAAACCTGCTTGGAGAAGCCTTTGAAACACTGGCATGCCCGGAGGCATCACACCACAAGAACCAGGAGCTTTTTGACAGGGAATTTAAAGCGCTTATAGAAGCCCGCGACATAGAAGGTGCGAAAAGGAAGCTTAGTGAGTTTATTAAAAAGCGGGAAGAAGAACATATTGCAAGAAACGGGATAGCGCCTAAGTATTCGGACGATGACAAAGAAGCCGGCTGGCTTGCCGGAGCAGTAGCCAGACAAATTTATCCGAACCATGATATAGAAGCTTTCAGATTCCTGATTTCTGCATTTATGGAGAAAGACCTCAGCCCCATCCCAAGAGCAGCCGAAAAAGGGCATATAAAACAAGCAAGGGTCCTGGTCAAAATACTCAATATCGACCAAAGTAGCACAGTGGTTTCGGTAGGGCCGGGAAGCGCGGTCTTTCATGCACAGCAAAGTGAAACAAACATAATTCCATGGGAAAGGCTTTTCGTTTCTCAAGGAGCAAATGTATTGGTCTATGAACCGGCTCGTGAATATACCCGCGATTGGCAAAGGCTCGCCCATAGGTGGAAGGGGAGATATAAAGGAACACTTGATGTGTTGCCACCTGAAAAAGCCAGATTCGAAAAGAGCGAAATCGAACTCGGCACGGCAGATGTGGTTGTTATGATGAGTGTCCTTTCCCATCCCAGAATTAGTTTGGAGGATAGAAAAAAAATCGCACTTAAGGCAGTCCAGGCTTTGCGTCCCGGAGGCTATTTGATAGTTGGGTGGTATAACGCTGCGCTTAAACCCAAAGCGGAATATATGCGCACACATGAAGCTTTGCAAGAACTCAGAGACAAAGGTTACAGACTGGAAGAGATCGTAAAGGGCTCGGAACCAGAACTCGAAAACAAGGTATATGGCCATCATTCAACAACACACGACTGGGTCTGCTATGAAGTCCATCCTCCGGTTACACAAAAGGAGAAGAGTGTCACGGTAAATGGGGTTGAGCTCCATTGCAGAGTAATGGGCCGGGATGACGCACCGGCAATAGTGGTAGCTCATGGTGGTCCTGGGTTTGACCATAACTATCTATTAGCAGCAAAGGAAGGAGAGGTTAATCCCTTTTTACAGTTAGCGGAAAAATACAGAGTGATCTTTTATGACCAGAGGGCAAGCGGAAAATCCGGAGGCAGAGAAGATATTTCTTCGATAACAGTGGACTCTTTCGTTGATGACATAGAAGGTATACGCAAAGCGTTTGGTTTAGAAAAGATGATTCTTGTGGGGCATTCCTGGGGAGGGTTGCTGACAATGCTTTATGCTGCAAGGTATGGCGATAAAGTGAAATCACTGATACTTCTTCATCCCTTACCGGAAACCGGCAGGATACTGAGAGAAGCCAGGATTAAGCGTTCCAAACAGTGGAAGGCGGATGGATTTGACGGAAAAGCTGACACTAAGCCAGATTATTGGGAAAGATTTTTCGCGTCATACTTTTATCGCAGAGATGATGCCGTAGACGTCGGTCGGTTCCTTCATCACAGGATAAAGGATGACATGAAAGCCCTTTTCTTACGGCTTAGGAGGTTTTCAAGAGATTATGATATAAGTAACGAGTTATCCAGGATAACTTGCCCAACGCTTATCATTTCTGGTGACCACGATTTAGTTTCCCCGCACAACCTTGGTGAAAGCATAGCCATCTCGGGAAACAGGAATGTGGAAACATGCGAGATCAAACGCTGCGGCCATTTTTCTTTTTATGAGTCACCGTATGAGTTTTTCAGAGCGGTAAACACATTTTTAGAAGAACAGGACAAGCCTGTCGAAGGCGCGGAGGAAAAAGACCTGCCCGATGGCTCGCCATATAAGACTTACAAGCTGGCCATGGATAGGTTTAAAGGTACATGGTTTACCCCTCAGCAGGTCCACGAAATAACCGGCCTGTCTGTAAGATACACCATCAGGCCCGACTTAAACATGCTGACTTATTTTGATCTTGTAGAGAGGGAGGAAGAGGAAAAAACACAAGGTATCGAGTCAGGGATTTAAGTCCTCAAAAACGGAAAATTGCAGAATCAATATTAATATCCATAGGACGCAGGCCCACAAGCGGAAAGAAAAAGGCTGCAAGAAAAGAACTATTAGAAAGAGGAGTGATAACCAATCTGATACCGGCTATAACGCTTCCGCGTCGTTTTAAGCTTGAAAAAGCAACAAGGTACATTACCGGACTTTTTGAAGAAGACCCTGAACGAAAGCGCCTCCCGACCCAAGAAGAAATAGCCAATGCAATTGATGTAAGCCTGCAGACGGTATATAACCATCTCGGGGAGATATTTGCGAGCCTTGTAGAAACCGGCAACAAAAGAATAATAAGAGCGGTTGAGCTTCACAAAGATTTCCATAAAGCTATTGTTCATTATGCGGTCGAATACGTCTTAAAAGTTTTTTCAGAAGATCCGGAAAGAGAATTCCTGCCAACTATCGAAGAAATTGCAGAGGAAGTCGGCGTAGCAAAACAAACTTTATATGAATATCTTGACGAAATACTTGGCCGCCTCAGGGAAAAAGACGATAGGAGAATAAGAAGGGCCTTAGAATTGAGGGCACATCCTGAGCTTCGCAGGACCGAGAGCCTCCCTAAAGAACGCCCGATCGCAACGATGAAGACAATATGGTCATTAAGAAACAGTCCATATGAAATCTTAGGTGTTTCCCCTGATGCAACAAGCGCGGAAATAGAAAGGGCGTATCATGATTTGGCAAAAAAA
>JBHIBX010000101.1:0-5345 GCA_046759285.1 Candidatus Omnitrophota bacterium | reverse complement strand
AAATCCTTCCTCCAAATCCTCGAAAATATGCTTTGCCAGCTCTTTTTTATCCTGTATCCTGAATTTATAACGTCCGGAGATTATATAATCCGTGTTTATGTCATCCTGTACCTTCAATCTATGAGCGTAATTCGCCACTTCATCCTCCTCTTATAGTCTTCTCTTGTGCTCCCTTGGGTCTGCTATCTCGCCCGCAATGGCCGTCGCAGCGGCAGACGCCGGGCTTCCCAGGTATATGCTCGCGTTGGGATTACCCATTCTCCCTATAAAATTCCTGTTAGCTGTTGAAAACGCATTTTCTCCGTCAGCCAACACTCCCTGATGGGTACCCACACACGGTCCGCATCCCGGATTATTGACTACGGCGCCGGCTTCGATAAACGTCTCTATATGGCCTTTCTTGATCGCCTCAATATATATTTTTTGCGACGCCGGCGTAACGATCAGCTTAAGCTCCGGCGCTACCTGTCTTCCCTTTAATATGCCGGCTGCTATCTCAAGGTCCTCTAACCTGCCGTTAGTGCATGTGCCGATGTATACCTGGTCGATGGGAGTTCCTGCGACTTCCTCGATATCGCACACATTGTCAACCGTGTGAGGCCGGGCAACCTGAGGCGATAGTTCCGATACGTCGTATTCGCGCACTTGCGCATAGTGAGCGTCAGGATCCGCTTCAACGGGCCTGGGCTCCCTGCTTGAATGTTTCTTCACCCAGTCCAGCGCTTTCCTGTCAGCCTCCATCAGGCCGCATTTACCCCCCATCTCCACGGCCATATTGGAGATTGTAAAGCGGGCATCAACGCTCAACGCCTTAATGGCTTCTCCGTAAAACTCCACGGCTTGATAAGTAGCACCCGCAGCGCCTATATCGCCTATTATGTGGAGAATGATATCTTTGGAAAAGACGCCTTTCGGAAGCTCTCCGCTAACAACGATCTTTATCGTGTCCGGCACCTTGAACCAGTTCTTGCCGCTTGCCAGCGTGATGGCCAGGTCGGTCGACCCAACGCCTGTTGATAGCACATTTATCGCACCATAAGTACAGCTATGGGAATCAGCCCCCAGGACCAGGTCCCCGCAGGTAACATAGCCGGCTTCCGGGACAAGCTGATGGCATACCCCGCATCCGATATCAAAGACCTTCACATCTTTTGCCTTGCCGAACGATCTTATCTTTTCGTGGATCGTCGAAACCCCTATATTTGGACTGGGCGATGAGTGATCTATAACCATGCAGAACCTGTCTTTATCAAAGACGTTTTCCACCCCCAGGCGTCCGAAACTGTCTATTATCATTCCGCTCGTTCCGTCCTGGCCAAAACAAAAGTCTACAGTAGCGATGACGATATCCCCCGCTTTGACTCGTTTTCCCGAGTGTTCCGACAATATCTTTTCCACGATCGTCTGCCTCATGTTCCTCCTACAATTTGCTTGTCCAGTCTTTGATCCTTCTGGTTCCCTCTTTGATGGTTTTCAGGTCTGTCGCAAAACTCATGCGCACATACCGGTCGTCCCCGAAGGGCCCTCCCGGGATCACCGCTACTTGTTTTTCTTCAAGAAGTTTTTTTGAAAAAGTCATGGAATCCATGCCGAATTGTGATATATCACAAAAGAGGTAAAAAGCTCCCGATGGCTTGAAGGGAACTATCCTTTCTTCCGACGACAAGTTTTCGATAAGAACATCTCTGCGTTTCTCGAACTCTTTTCTGTTGGCATTCATCAATTTGTCAAGATCGGACTTAAGCGCGCATTCTGCCGCCGCCTGGCTGATCGAACATGGGTTTGACGTGGAATGGCTTTGCAGTGTGGTGACCGCTTTGACTATATCTTTTTGGGCGGCCATATAGCCTATCCTCCATCCCGTCATGGCGTAGCTTTTTGACACGCCGTTCACCACAACCGTTCTTTCACGCAGTCGGTCCGAAACAGCCGCTATAGAAAAATGTTTCTTTCCACCAAAGATGATCTTTTCATAAATCTCGTCGCTGACCACCATGACATCTTCAGCAAGGCATACTTCTGCTATTTCCTCCAGCTCTTCTTTCTCGTATACAACTCCGGCGGGATTGGATGGACTGTTTATAATAATCGCGCGTGTTTTTTCCGTCAACGCAGAGCGGATATCCTCCGCGCGGGCCTTAAATCCATTTTCCCTGGACGTCTGCAAAAATCTCGGAACGCCTCCGGCCAGCTTTACCATTTCAGGATAGCTCAGCCAGTAGGGATGGATTATCAGGACTTCGTCCCCCTGATCCAGAATAACCTGAAAAAGATTATACAGGGAGTGTTTCGCACCGGCAGAAATCACAACTTCATCAGCGCTGTATTTCAAATCATTGTCATTACTTAACTTATGAACAATCGCCTCCTTAAGCGTCGCTGTTCCTCCTGCTGGGGTATACTTGGTGACCCCTTCACGGATCGCTTTTATGGCTGCCTCCTTCACGATCTTTGGAGTATCAAAATCCGGTTCCCCCGCGGCAAATATTACGACGCCTTCGCCTTCTTTGACCAGGGATTTGGCGCGTGAAGTTATGCTTAATGTTGCCGATGGTTTTACATCATCAATCCTGTTGGAAAGCTTCATATCGTTCCCCATTTGTTTTATCGCTACAATAATATTAAATTAAAATATCATAACATGTATAAGATTACAAGTAGTAAATGTACTGTGCTAAATTTTGTTTTTTTTACGGATTGCGCGTCAAGAAAGGCTATTTTTTGATCTCGCTGATCTGTGAAGGGTGGTCTATAATGATTTTGGGTCCGTCAATGTACTCGATCTTGCCCGTAACTTCAATAAGTCTGTTATTATAGTAAATAAAGGGGTCTATCTCTTTTTCTGTGAAAAAGATGATATTGCGGCTAAATATTGCTGCCTGAAAATTGCCCTTGAAATTAAGAAGCACTCCCCCTCTTGGCCTCTTATACGCTCCTATAACTGTTCCTCTGACTGTCAGAAACTTTCCTATATTAGATTCCGCTTCTTCCGTCGTAATTGTCTTTAAGCCGCTCCAAATGCCTTTTTTTTGCTCCTGCGCTTCCTTTTGAGCTTTTATCAGAGCTTCACGTTCGGGGGAATAATAAATACGGAGGCCAGGCCTTCGCGTAAAAGTTCCGCGTTGACCATCTTGTCGTTAACATAAACGTACGCAAGCCATCGACCGTATTTATCCTCTTTTCTCGTATCGAATTCAAGTTTCACGTTTTTGTTACGCACCAGGGTATCGTTGTAATTTTTCGCTTCAACGGCATACTTCTCGGGCAGATATTGCCATTTGCCCCCAACGCGCCTGCGGACTTCAGGCGTATCAATGCCAAGATAGCGCACCCTTTTGCCGTTGCCCAGCTCGATGGTATCACCGTCTACCACCCAGGTTACGCGATATTCGTCAGGTGCGGCAGTCTCGGCAGGCTTTGGTCTGCAGCCGGGGAGCATGAGGCTGGCTATAAGTAGGCTCGCTAGAATGCGTGTATTTTTCATATTTCAGGGTAGAACTTTTTGGCTGAGGGGCATAATTTATTTACCGGACAATCCGGACATAATGGTTTTCGCGCATTGCATATTTCCCGTCCGTGCAAAATAAGCAAGTTTGACAGCACCCCCCATTTTTTCCTGTCAAACAGCGACATCAGGTCCTGCTCTATTTTTAAAGGATCGGAATTCCGCGTAAATCCCAGCCTTCCGCTCACTCTCTTTACGTGCGTGTCAACCGCGACACCCTCATTTTTTTTGAAGGAATGAAACAGGACTATGTTAGCCGTCTTGCGGGCGACTCCCGGAAGCTTCGTAAGCTCCTCCATTGTATCCGGCACTTTACCTCCGAAATCTTCCGCGATCATTTTAGAAGCAGCGATAATGTTCTTTGCCTTGTTCTTGTAAAAACCGGTCGACCTTATTTCCTTCTCGAATACCAAAGGCTTTGCACCCGCGTAATCTTTGGCGTTTTTATATTTTTTGAAGAGATCTTTCGTCACCATGTTCACGCGCTTATCGGTGCACTGCGCAGAAAGAATGGTCGCTACCAGTAACTGAAGCGGATCAACATGCTGGAGGGCGGTTGTAGCTTTTGGATAATATGGGGAGAGAATGGCACAAACTTTGTTGGCAGTTTTTTTATCCATGCCTATTGGGATGGCCCAAAAGACTTTCTCTGGAATCTTCTGAAAAAGCCTCTCTTTTCGCCTTTCTTTTCAACTTTTTTCTGTTCGGTCTTGGCTTTTTCCTTCTTGACTTCCTCTACCGCGCGTTCCTCTTTTTCCTCGGGCTCGACCTCGGGAGCCGCGTGTTCTACTTTTTCTTCAGCTGCCTCTTTGGGGGCTTTTTCTTCTTTTTTCTTCTTCCTTTTCGCAAGTTCTTTCTCCTTGGTTATCCCCAAAAGGTCTTCGTCGGAAATCGTTCTTTTGGTAAGCTCCATGATCACAAGCTGCGCGCCGTCCCCCTTCCGGTTGCCAAGAGGCATGATGCGCGTATACCCGCCGGGTATGTCCTTGTAAAGCGGGCCAAGCTCATCGAACAGGCTTTTTACAACGTCCTTATCGCAAAGCTTTTGAAAAGCGCGCCTTCTGGCCGTAACCGAATCCGGACTTTTTTTCGCCAATGTTATCAAGGGCTCCGCAAAGCTTCTCAGGGCTTTGGCCTTGGCCATCGTGGTCTCGATCCTTTGATATGTGAAAAGATCATTGGCCAGGCTCTTTAATGTAGCCTTGCGCCAGCTTGTCCTGCGGCTTATTCTGCCCTTTCCCTTACGATGTCGCATTACTCTGACTCCTCTTCCAATTCCATTCCCAGATGCAGCCCCATGGACGTCAGGATGGCGTTAATCTCATTGAGTGATTTCTTTCCGAAGTTCTTATACTTCAGCATTTCCGTTTCCTTCTTTCTGACCAAGTCCCCGATCGTCCTGATGTTTGCTTCGGCCAGACAGTTGGAACTCCTGACAGACAGCTCCAACTCGGATATGGGCTTAGCCAGTTTCTTCTTAAGATCCTGCTTTTCTTTGGATTCTTCAACCTCTTCCTCTATCTCTTCAGGGAGCTTTCCTATGCCCATGAACAGGTCAAAGTGTCTCTGAAGTATATTTGTCGCGTAGAGGAGCGCCTCTTTCGGCTCCATAGCACCGTTCGTGTGAATATCGAGGATGAGCTTGTCGTAATCCGTTATATGCCCGACCCTCGTATTTTCAACCTTGATGCCTACGCGCTTCACCGGCGAAAACAGCGAATCCATGGCGATAACCCCGACCGGTTCATCGCCGGTCTTATTTCTCTCGGAAGGCACATAACCCCTCCCGCGTTCCACCGTCATTTCGAGCGGAAGCCGTGTCGCATCGCCCGCCAGGCGA
>JBHIBX010000100.1:0-5374 GCA_046759285.1 Candidatus Omnitrophota bacterium | reverse complement strand
TGTTCATCAAATTCATCCTGACCCACATCCGGGGAAGCCAACATGACCTCGGCTATCTCTGTTTCCTTGTCGGAAAGATCATTGTGTTTATACATGTAGTCGAAGGCATCACAGACGACCTGGCATCCTAAACTGGACGAATGTATCCATAGCCTCTCGGGCTTGATCTTACGGATGATCTGCGCTAAAAGTCCCCCCAGGTAAGGCCCGGATGCGGTTGCAAGAGACCGCGCCTTTTCATAGCCGGCGATGCTGACAGGCTGGTCTCCCGGCCAGTCGAACAGCAAAACCGGTGTATTGACATCAAGAAGATACGTAAAGTAAGCAGCCTTTATTGCCGTGGCTTCAAAATTATCCTTATACCCGAAAACAAGAACAAGCAGGGAATGATGCGGAGAATTTTTTACCGCACTGGCTAATTCTTTCAGAAAAGAGTCTTCCCCTGCCTTCCGTATATCCTGCACGCCTACGATCCCGCTTCTCTTTAAGCGGTTAGGCGACATTTTTCCTATTCTTACGTAAGGATCTATTTTAACGTCCAGGAAACTGTACGTTATGTCTTTCGTCCGGTTTGTAGCGTAGAAGATCTCGAATACCCTGTGATCGCCTTTTGTCTCATATGGTATGCGGCTGTACAGGTCCTCGACGGGAATTGAAGTATCCCGCATGGGAAGAGATGAACATCCTGCCAGAAATAAAGTGCACAGTACCAGGACTAAAGCTTGGCGCAATTGTAGACACATTGAGTTGTCTCCTATAAAAGGGACGGTTTCGCAAATATTATGCGAGAACCGTCCCTATTTAAGCACGCAGGGTGTCCCCAAATGGGGCGTCCCCTATATTACCACTTTTCGCCCCTAAGTGTCTTGCCGGTATCTTCGCCGGCTCTTTTGATTGTCCTGCCGCCTCTTTCGACCGGTTCGGTCACTATCTTTTCGCCTTTGCCCTTGCCGGTTAGAAAATTCCAGAGGGCCTCGATCGGGCTGACTGCTGTTTTCGCGGTTCCTTCGGCGGCTTCACCGACCGTTTTCACCGAGCCGGTTACCACGTTTCCGGTGTACTGTACGGGGTCTTTTTCCGCCGCATAGCTACCGGTTGCGAAAACGCATGCCACGGCAATGACCAAAACAAATAATACCATTTTTCTCATGCTTTCTCCTCCTTTTTAGACGAGATAATATCGGGTATTATTATACATAATAATATCTCGTTCTGCAAATAATAGATTCCTCGACCTTTATTTATTCGGTGACTTTGTATACCGTGTCGTGGGGGTGGACTTTATCCGTGACTTTTATGCCTATCACGTCTCCCGCCTTTGCTTCCGGGACATTTTCGTGCTCGATCTGTATGGATTCCACCTCTTGTGTAAAGTCCGAGGTATGGCCTTTTATGTGGATAGTCTCTCCCACCTTTAAGGTGTCAGTAAGCTCGACTAAACCCACGCTTAAGTGACCGTACCAATGCGTGATCTTTCCGATTTCCTGCTCTGGCATGTCCGCCTCCTTTCTTATTTAAAAACAAAATCCCTTTCGTAAAGATTTGGGTCTGTAAAATGCGCATGCCCTGCCAACTTGATGGCATGGTTACCGCGCTGACGCATGTACCCGACTTTTGGAATTCCCACCGAGAAGAAAATGTACGGTTCGATACGTTTGGAATCTTTCATAAGTCCTTGACTGTTAAACACGCTTTCAGTGTGCCCGTCCGGATGCGGCAGCGTCTCAAGGGTTTCATAGGGCACAAGCTTATAAGGCCGGGCATCTGCCGGAGCTTCGCCGGTATCAATATGCTGGACTCGGTGCCACCCTGTGTTTATGCGCAGTTTTAGTGGTTTATGCGGAAATGAATCCGACAGCCAGGCAGGCACAAGAGGCGCCAGAGAAAACGGCCTTCTTCTGATCTTGTCGATCTTTTCTTTCCGGGGGACGTAGAAGAAATAGAATCCGCAGTTATTCATTACATCCATCATGACCGGAAAGCCTCCCCCGTCAAGAGTAATCCTGACAGTCATGCCGTCCAAAGAACCTCTTTTTATCCACGAAACGTTTGATCCGGCCCTTGCCGAATACCAAAAGACATAGTTGATCTGGAGTACAGGCTCGCCCTTAAAGAAGGTGTAAGACGTGTAATCGTAAACTGTGGGATTGTCATGATCGATGGTAACGTGACCGTCTTTCCACTTGACCTCACCGAACTTATCATAATCATCCGCGATATCGATTGAAATAGTAGGAGCCATGCCCTCGGTGAGCATCTTTATTTCCTCATGGATAAGCTCGGGTATCTTTAAAGCGTTCCGCCTGGAAGGATCAAAAATTTGATAAATGTTCTGGTAAGGAAATTCTTTTCTTTCAGCGGGTGTAAAAGTCTGTACTTTCCCCTTGACTTCAAGCTCTCCGACAGGTTTCTTAAACCACTCCTTGATTTCGTTGTAAGCGGATTTTGTCCCAAGCGCTGCGAAAATATACGCTACAGGATATAACCCAAGCACTCTCATGGGAAGAGAATAAACCCCGGGGTCAATAACAGCGTTTATTACCCTTTTAAAGAATTTTGGCTTTTGTTCATCGCTTCTTATAAAGTCCTCGGAATGGGAAAGCAGGAGCAAAAAGAAAGCTTCCCGGTTTTCATTTACTTCGACTTTTTTACAGAGTTTACGGAAGACCTTATCGGGCAGGTTCTGGATCTCTTTTTTTCGTTCATTAAGGTCGAGTTGGCGCATCAGTTCTATCCATAGCTTCACCCGGCCTTCATCGGCTACTTTTTTCTTAAAACCTGCCAGAAAGCGGTTCGCGCGCAGATACGGAAAGTTGTGCACCGGAAAATTTGACGCGTCTCTTACGCCGGACTTATCAACAGTCTTATCCAGCAATTTGTAAAACTTAATATTTTCCATTGCTTAGAACCACCTTTTTCTCTTAAAGTAAGCCGTCATGGCGACGCCAAGAAAAACCATCACGCCCAAAATCATGAAATATCCCCAGCGCCATTTGAGTTCCGGCATGTCCACGAAATTCATCCCGTAAAGGCCCGTAATAAAGGTGAGGGGTATGAATATAGTGGCAATAATGGTCAGCACTTTCATGACCTCGTTCATCTTGTTGCTTATACTGGAAAGGTAGATGTCAAGCATGCCGGAGACCATATCCCTGAAAGTTTCAGTGGTATCAATGACCTGGATAGTGTGGTCATAGACGTCCGCCAGATACCTGAGCGTCGTGTCCTTGACCAAGGGAGATTCTCCCCTTTCGAGGAAACTTATCACTTCCCGCAGAGGCCAAACTGATCTTCTCAGGAAGATCATATCCCTTTTTAAGCCGTGGATAGCATGCAGCGTCGAAGAGCCGGGCTTGGTCACCAGCTCCTCTTCCATCAACTCTATTCTTTCCCCGAGCTTCTCAAGCACAAGAAAATAGTTATCGACGATCGCATCCAGAAGCGCGTACACAAGATAATCGGTTCCACTGTCTCTCAAGCGGCTTTTTGGGTTCTTGATGCGCTCCTTGACCATATTAACGACACCAATTTCCTTTTCCTGGAAAGACAAAACGAACTTATCGCTAAGAACGAGACTCACCTGCTCGGTGATCACTTCATTCTTGTTTTCATTGTAATCCAGCATTTTTAATACGATAAAGCTATATTCGCCGAAGTCTTCCAATTTTGGGCGCTGTTCTGTGTTCAGGACGTCTTCCAGCAGGAGCGGATGAAGTTTAAAATAATCTCCTACCCTCTTGACAACATTTACCCGATGAATGCCTTCCACGTTTATCCAGGTTATTGTGGGCTTATCCATAAAAAGATCGGTTTCCTCGATCGTTTTAAGCTCTTTTTCCTGATACTGCTTTGTGTCATAATCAACGAGGGTGATCTTTGTCTTTTCGGTCTTCTTTTCGCCTATATAGATAAGAGATTCCGGCGGCAGTGCTGTTCTTTTTGATATTTTCTTGATAAACTTTCCCATTACTCTTTACCTCCGATCAATTTTTCCCTGTCGGCGACGATATACGTGCATACAAGGTCGCCCGTTGTGTTGTTCATCGTTTCGAACATGTCCAGGATGGGGTTGATCCCGAGGGCGAACGCGATGATCAAAGCTGCCTGGTTCGAGTCCAGTCCCAGTGTGCTGAGTATCATAAAAAGAAGCATGAGGCTTCCCCCCGGGATGCCTCCTGAGCCGATCGCCGCTATAACAGTCGTGATCACGATCATAAAGACGGAAGCAAACCCAAGCTGGATGCCGAAAAGGTTAGCCGCCAGGATCGCGAATATCGGAAGGTGCAGACAGACACCGTCCATGTTTATCGTGGCTCCCAGGGGAAGGGAAAATTCTGCCAACTCCTTTCTTATTTTAAGCCTGGCTATTGCCGTCTGAAGGGAGATGGGAAGTGTCGCGGCGCTCGATCTTGTGGAGAACGCCGTTATCATGACCTGTTGGATCGATTTGAAGAACCTAAGAGGTGATTTTTTTGTTACGATCCAGATCAAAACGGAATACACAAAAAATATCATAAAGAGTATCCCACCCATTATACCCAGGGCTATTTCGAAGTACGGCCCCGCTAGTTTCGGCCCGAATTCTGAAAAGTTCACGACAGAAAGAGCGAAAATGCCGACAGGCGCGTACAGCTTGATCCATCTTACTATCAAAAACAGGGTCTCGTTGATATCGTTAGTTATCCGCGTGATATATTCTTTTTTCGGCTGGTCCTTCTCTTTTGAGCGCTCAAGTATCTTGCGAAGCGCCAGGCCGGAAACGATCGCGAACACGATCACGGGCAAGAAATTTCCTTCACTTAAAGCCCTAAAGGGGTTCTCAAAAATGTTCAGAATAATTGATTCGAAAGTGACCGCTTTTGGAAGATCATGCATCAGAAGATCCGCGCTCAGCACATGCTTTACGTGATGCAGTGAAAGTCCCACTCCCGGGTTCAACAGAACTGCGATAGCGGTCCCGAGAATCGCAGCGACCACTGACGTTGCAAGGTACCATACGATGACTTGGCCGCCTACCCTGCCGAATCTTTTCAAGTCCAGGTTTGAAGCTCCCGCCAAAAGAGTGAAGAATACAAGCGGTATGACTATCGCTTTAAGCATCTTCTCCAGTATTATGCCGAATGGCGCGATATAAAGGTCGATGTAGCGGGTATACTCCACCCCCGTTTTTTCCTCGATGAACCATAGCAAAAGGCCTATCAGGGAGCCGAGAATAAAAGACCCTGCTATTCTGTAAAAATACTTCTTATGATGATGAAAATGTTTTTTGGATTCGTTGTTCATATTCTAATCTTTCTTAGACCAGATGCACGATCACGGTTCCCCAGATAGTAAGTATGAAATTTCCGAACGCATATGGTATCGTGAATCCAAG
>JBHIBX010000099.1:0-5378 GCA_046759285.1 Candidatus Omnitrophota bacterium | reverse complement strand
AGCCGAATACTTCGCCAGGGCTCTCTCATGCCCTTTCCGAGCCATCTCGCGAGCATAGTCCGGGTCATTAAGGATCATATCGATTGCTCTATCTATCGCTTTCGCCGAAGCAGGCTCGACCAAAAGCCCCGAACCGCCCGAAATAACAGAAGAGACTCCCCCAACGCGCGTCGCGATCACAGGTTTTTCAAAAAACATGGCTTCAACAAGAACGCGACCCATGCCTTCGTTCAGGGAAGGCAGGACAAATATGTCGAGAGATTTGATAACGGCGCTTGTGCTTTCCTGCCAGCCGATAACACGAAACTTCTCATCGACGCCGGCCGCGGTTATCATCTTTTTGTACTTTTTGCGGAGTGGCCCATCTCCCGCGAGTATAAAATAAATGTTATTCCTTTTTTTGATCTGCTCAACGGCCGCTTTTATGAAATAATCATACCCTTTGACATCCACGAACCGCCCGACAGAACCTACAAGAATATTTCCCTGGGGCATCCAAAGCTCATCCTTGATATCTCTTGCTTCGGCCATTTCGCTTTTTATCTCGTCGAAATCTATACCACTGGGGATAGATGTGTACTGGTCTTCTTTTCCAATGCCGAAACCGATCCATTCGTCACACTCGGCAGGAGTAAGCCCCACTATTTTGTCAGTCACGCGGGATACGAGGGATTCGGCAAATATTATAAGTCGTGTAAAAATCTTGCTGAAGTATCCATAAAAAACGTGCCCGTGCGGCGTATAGATTATCGTTTTCACCCCGGCCAGTTTAGCAGCGAACCGGCATATAAAGCCGGCCTTCGAAGAATGCGTGTGGACAATATCATAATCATTATCGCGAATATAACGATAGATATCCAAAAAGGCTATTGTATCCCTTACCGGATGTATGTTCCGGACAAGATCGTCCTCCTCAATAAAGCTCACTCCGGACTTCCTTGCCTTTTCCAAAAGATGTATGCTCGGGTTTTCAGTCTGCCCGAAAAGTATATCTACATCATATCCCTTTTGCGAAAGTCCGATAGCGCTTAATAGAGTATTTTCGGACGACCCTCCCCTGTCAAGCCGTGTTATCGCATGTAGTACTCTAACTCTTTTATTCATATATACTTCCTTAATTCTTCCGCGCGGGTTTCCCAGTTAAATTCATTTTTTACCCTCAAAAGGCCGCCCTCTCCAAGCTTCCGGGCGTATTCTTCATCGTCCAAGAGACGCAGGACGGCATCCCGGATCTCGTCTGGTTTTTCCGGATCAACGAGAAGGCCTGTTTGACCGTCTATCACGGCTTCTGCAATACCCCCACTTTTCCCCGCCACGACGGGCTTCCCGCAGGCATTCGCTTCAAGAAAAACAATACCAAATCCTTCGATATCACCGGCCTTTTTTATGTAACGCGGTGCCATCACAAATGCATCACAGGTATTATAAAAGAATGTCAGTTCTTCTTCAGGGACCTTTCCGGCAAATAAAACGTTCTTTTCCAACCCTTTTTCTTTAACAAGTTCTTTCAGGTTAAATCTTTCTTTTCCCTCTCCGACTATAACATAAACGGTTTCAGGATGTTTTTTTAGAATTCCCGGAAGAATCTTAATAATATTTTCATGCCCTTTACGGGCGGCAAGGCGTGATACCGTCAAAAGCATTTTACTTCTATCCGGCAAACCATATTTTTCTCTGATCTTATCAGCGCCTTTTTCCGGATTGAAAAAAGAAGTATCCACTCCAGGTGTACTCACTGATATTTTATCCTCATTGGCAAGATTATTCCCTTTGATAGTCGATTTTGTAAAGACGCTATTGGCTATAATGTGCTCACTTTCAGCACATACGCGTTTCATTAGCCATAAAGATAAAAAATTCTTGCTGAATTCCAGCACGTCTGCCGAATATGCATAGACCACATAAGGGGTGCCCTTGATCCTCTTCAAGATAAGCCCTGCTAACCCGGCAGAAATAATCTGAGCGCAATGAATGCGTTTGATATTCCTGATGCAGCTCTCTTGCCAGACATACCATGCGATCATTACGGTCCGAATGATCCTGGAAAAGATATCCTTGCCAAGAGGATAGGTCTTTCGAACAAGGTCAAGGCTTTCGTCAAGATGGATATCCTTTTTTTTCGATCTCGCGGTCAGAATAACTATCTCCTCCCCGGGAAGCCTGCTCCACAGGTTAAACACCTGTGTAGAAATCCCGCCCTTGACCGGCGGGAAATCGCTGCTGACGCAAAGAGTCTTTCTTCTCCCGGCGTTTTCCAGGATATCCAGTATTTTTTGCGACATATCCTTCGCCCTGAACATCAATGCCCTCTCATGCCCACGCGATATACATTGCTCACGGGCGTCTTTCTCCCTGATAAGCTTGAGGATAGCCCTGGATATATCTTCCGGATTATAAGGATCAAAGAACAATGCGGCGTCCCCGAGCACTTCCCTCATCGGCGCAAGATCAGAAGAAGCGACAGGGATCCCCGCTGCCATGGCTTCAACGGGAGGTATGCCGAACCCCTCCGCAAGAGACGGAAAAACAAAAGCCGATGCATTTTTCAGAAAAACGAAAACTTCATCGCGGTCGACCATCGAGATAGGTACTACCTTACCGGAAAGACCTCTCTCCTTGACGGCTTGCTCCAGTGACGCCGCTTCCCTGTCGGAGCCCCCGATAAGGAATAACCTATACCCGTTTTTCAGCTCTTCCGGCAAAAGATCAAAGGCCTTAATGAGATTCTCTAGATTCTTGTGTGGTTTAAAGTTTCCCGTGTATAAAAGATATGGTTTGTCGAGACCGTATTTCTCAATGGTTTTTTTAGCCTCGCTGTCCGGCAATACCGGCAGTTCTACCGACGGATACACTATTTCAAGCTTGTCCTGCTTTATTCCGAATATCCCGGAGACTTTGTTTTTCGAGTCACTGGAAAGCGTGATAACTTTCAGCGCGCGATGGCTGCAAAAAAAGGCGTAGATGAAAAAATGTATCTTGTCCAGGGCCGCTTTAGCGCCTTTGAACTTGGAAATGGATAGTGGTATTACATCGCATATGAGGTTTACATACGGACAAGCGCGCCACAACGGAGCCTTGATGTATGGCGAGAAAAAAACGTCCACTTTTTCTTTCCGTAACGCTGCCGGAAATTTAAACTGGTCCCATAAAAAAGTATTGCTTTCAGGGATAATAACCTTTTTGCAGTCTTTCGGCAAGAAAGCCGTTTCGGTGTATTGATTACCGAACAGGATAAACTCGTTTTCACCGGTCATATCCGCCTGAGAAAAGAAGTTTTCAAGGATATTCCGTATCCCGGTATAGGTGCCTTTTTTGAACTCACGAACGTCGATCGCTATCTTCATTTTTATCAGGGTAAATATTTATCGCTCTTCCCCAGCTTTCCTCCGAATCCGTCCTTGATCCCATCCAGGATGGCGATCGCTTCTTTTTTTCTTCTGCTAAAAATATGAAAGCAAAAGTTTTTTGCGCCATGAAGAAGCAATTTTAACAGTTTTACGGTCCTTTTATATTTGGCGTATATCCAAAGTTCATTCCTGTACGAATAGTAAATACGAAAAGGTTGCGCGTAAGATTCTGCCCGGACCATTCCAAAATCTTTTTTGAGTTTTTCTGAATACCCCATTGAACTTATTTTACTGGGGTAAACCAGATACATGTGATAACCCGCATCCCCCATTCGCAATCCATATTCAATATCTCCGCCGTAAAGAAAGAGGTCTTTCTCGGGAAGTCCCGTTCCTTTGACGGTTTCGGACAGGATCATTGTCCCCCGCCAGGCAAACAGATCTTCGATTTCCAGAATGGATAAGCCTTCGCCTTTATCCCAGGGCCTCGCGCTTCTCACCGCCCCGACTTTATGTTCTTTTTTAAGTTCCTCCGCCCACTTGACCAGTTCAGCCAGAGCTTCTCTCTCGGAAATACAGTCATCATCAAGCAGCCAGACGTAATCATTATCCTCACAAGCAAGCTTTATTCCTTCATAATAGCCGCCTTCGCTTCCTATATTATCAGGAAAATGCCTGTACACTACAGAAGGAAAGTATTTTTCAACCATCTCCCGCGTATCGTCTTTCGGGCTGTTATCGATTATAATTATCCGGTCCGGCGATAAAGACTGTGCCAACACGCTTTCCAGGCATTTCTTCAAAAGATCCGGCCGATTATACGTTACTACTACTCCTGCGACTTTTTTCATCCTCTACTCTTTCTCCGCGTAAACAAGCATCTCGCTGCTTTGTCTGATCAATCTTAAAAGGAAACCTAACGGAAGAAAAATTCCCCTGCATATTTTATTTTCCACACTAAGAAAGTTTGTCATCCAGACAGGGGCCTTTCTATCTTCCAGGATATCCCTGACACTCAAAATCATATGGTTAACATGCAAGGCATAGATGATCTTAACAGGCTTCAGATCAGCTTTTAACAAAATTTCGCTTACAGTATCCTTATTAAAATGAAAACGATGTCTTGGCAGATCATAAGCACGCCAGTGCTTGCCAAATATTGCTATTTCAACCTTGCTATAATTAGGTACTCTTAAAACTAACAAGCCGCCCTGCTTTAAGATCCTGTATATCTTTTTAAGCTCAACAACGGGATCAATGAGGTGTTCCAGCACGTGATTTAAATTTACTACATCAAAAAAGTTATTCTCATGGTTGGCATCGTCAAGCTCGCCCGTAATAACGTTCAGACTCCTTACTTCCCTGGCGTACGAAGCAGCCTTCTCTCCTAACTCGACTCCAAAAACTTCCCAACCTAATCTCTTTTGTTCGAACAACAGTCTGCCGCTCCCGCATCCAACGTCCAGCAGCCTTCCAGGCTTGTCCTTATATGGAAAACATCTATTCCGATATCGATAAAAAGGCAACAAAAATATGGAACATCCCCTGTTTTCCGATAATGTCCTCCATAACAATTTGCTATAGTATGCTGAAAATAGCTTTTCGAATTTGCTTATCTCTAAAGAAGTTTTATCCTTTACATCACCGTAATATTTATCAGGATAATATTCCTTTATTTCTTCCGGTGTGACACTCGGCAAAGTATAGATCAAACCGCAATTTTGGCATTTTACCACACTGAATTTATTTTCCGCCCGGGTCAATCTGTCCCTGCCTTCAAAAATTAATTTAACATCTGACCGGCCGCAAATTATACAGCTTCCCCTATCTGTCATGAACTTATCCTGCTTTAACCTTTTACCTCTTCATAGAGCTTCTGGACTGAAATAACGTGTTTTTCAATACTGAACAATTCTTCGACCCTTTTCCTGGCGCTGGCTCCCATGCGCCGGGCATTTCCCGCATCTGCTATAAAGTTCTCGATCGCTTCAGCGAGACCCTTTATGTCCCCATATAGAACAAGGAGTCCAG
>JBHIBX010000098.1:0-5406 GCA_046759285.1 Candidatus Omnitrophota bacterium | reverse complement strand
ATTTTTCCTTTTCAAGGTCAAAAGGCGACACATAATCGCCGTGTTTTTTCCGACATTCTTCAAGCCGCGTTTTTTGGTCTTCAAACGCCTTAATAAAGGCATGGGGGGTATCAAAGACCTTGGTATGATATATCTTGAGTATTCTGTCTTTTTTGGCCAGGCGTTCCGGAATACGCAGCATGAACTGCTCTTCATATTCTTCTTTCTTATAATCTTTACCGTGAATTTCTTTGAACAATCTTTTAAGATCCTCATATTTGGGAATGTAGCCTGTAGGAGTTCTGATCGCATCCACGTCGCCATTGACCCGGAGTTCCATCCATTTCACCCAAACATGCTTATCTTTTATCCCATTTAAATATTTCCCGTCTTTTCCTTTAAGAAAATAATTAACGTGAAAGATCAGCGGAGGCTTTTTAAGCCCTTCGACAATGTCCAAGTTGTTCTGTATATACCTTCCTATGGGTATTGAAAGAAAATCCAGGTTGGCCATCAGGTTGAATTTTCTTACCCCTTCCTGTCCGAGGGTAGCAGCGGTAGTTTCCGATTCGATAGTAGCGGCCTGGGTCAATATTCCGTGCTCCCAGTCAAAAGACTGTTCCACGGGCATATTGGTATCCGAATCTCTGCCTCCGTATATGACGCCGCCCACTTCTACCCCTTCCGGGGTATCCAGGTTCTTATCGCAGTTTTTCAGGCCCTCAAGGCGTATTGTGTACCGGGCATTTTTGTGCGCGTAAGGAACTTCATTGTCATTCGGACCCTTTTTCCCGGAATACCATTGTCCCGTAAAATTATGTCCTTCTTCCGGAGCTGGCTTGTCATCACCAAGCCAGCGAGGATTATTATCAGTATTGACCAAGACATTGGAAAATATTACCTCACCCGGAGTGGTAAGGGCCTCGTAAATGGACGGGTCATTTTTCTCATTAACATCCTGAATGATCCCGAAGATACCTCTTTCGACATTGACAGCACGGATCTTACCATCCATGCGGCGCAAGTACGCTATGTCGTCTCCCACGATCGTCTCTCCTTCAAGCATCGCCGTAGCCGTCTTCCCGCAGGCAGAAGGAAAAGACCCGGTAAAATATGTTATTCTTTTTCTATCAGGCCCATGAACTCCCATGATGAACATGTGCTCGGTAAGCCAGCCCTCCTCAGAGGCTTTCTTTATAGCCAGGCGCATGGCAAGTTTCTTCAGTCCTACGGTGTTGCCCGCGTACTGGGTATTTGCGCTAAAAACCATCTCTTCTTCAAGATCGATATATATCCGGCGGTTATACACATCACTGCTAACGTTATCTTTTAGAGCGCCAGCGGTATGCACAAAACGGAAAAACCTTCCGGAATCGCCTGTTTTGCTAAATTGTCCATATCCGCTGCGGTAAAGGATATCTTCCGAATGCGCGACATAAGTTGAATCTGTTATTTGCACCGCAGGAATAGAAAATTCCGAACCTGTCGGTCCGAGGCAGAAAAAACACACGTACATCTCTTTGCCTGCCATAGCGTTCTTAAAAAGGTCATGTACCTCGTTGAGGCCTTCTTCCCTGTCCACGGATTTTATATCCGAACCAAGCGCTTCATCCGGCCTGAGAAGATACTTTGTGTTGGATTTGTCCCGAGCCTGATCGTAATGCCCGTCAAAGTGTATAGTGTGGCCGAGTGTCGCGAGAGGCTTTTCTTCGCCTTTCTCGATCGCTTTTTTGCGAATATATTCGGCGTCTTCTTCCGCGTCAGTGCGGACAAAAACGGAATCGGGATTAAAAAGATCGATATACTTGGCCACAAAGTCATGCATTTTAGCATTGTCAATCGCAGCTAGTTTATTGAATCCCTCTTCCCCGCACTTTTTCTTAAAGAGCTTCACATATCCTTCTTTCATGAACTCTCCTTTCAGGATTATATATGTTATAATATAATAACTTAGGTGTCAAATAGATTAGCGTATAGCGGGTAGCGTATAGGGTATAGGGCATAACCATGCGATATAGACATTTGCATAAGTGGGATTTATCCCCAAAAGAGGCCATCCGGGCACAGGAAAAGATCCATGAAATGACTGTTATGAAGAAGCCGACCCTCCAAAAAATCCGCCTGATAGCGGGGGTGGATGTATCTGTGAAAGATGGTCACTCAAAAGCAGCAATTGTCATCTTGACGTATCCGGGGCTGGAAGTAAAAGAAAAAGTGACGGCCATGGAAAAAACGCGCTTTCCTTACATCCCCGGCCTTTTGAGCTTTCGGGAAGGCCCGGTCATCTTAAGATGCATCAGGAAGCTGTCGGTAGAGCCTGACCTTTTCATTTTTGACGGCCAGGGACTGGCACACCCGCGCAAAACCGGCCTGGCCACACATATGGGGGTCATTCTGAATAAGCCAAGCATAGGTTCCGCGAAAAGCCATCTTTATGGGACTTATAGCGAACCTGGGAAGAAAAAAGGGGATTTTTCCATCATCAAGGACACTGACGGAAACTCCATAGGCGCGGTCCTGTGCACGCGGGATAACACAAATCCGGTTTTTGTATCCCCGGGACACCTTGTTGATATACAGTCATCTATAAAGATCATACTCGCCTGCTCCCCTAAATATAAGATCCCGGAGCCTATACGCGCGGCGCACAACACGGCGATATTCTAGTAGCCGGGGTTTAATCTCCGGCTACACTTGTTTTTTGTTTTGTTTGGTTATATAATTGTTCCAATGACAAATAAAATCGCTTTCATATCGACCGCTCTTCTGGTCGCTTTCCTGCTAAGCGGCTGCGCTACTTTTTCAACAGATGTTGACGCGCTCTTCGGAATGGGTATACAGGACCTTGAAGAGGCTCGCGACAAAGGTGTAGAAAAAACGTTTTCTATTTCTGTTGATTCCGCTTTCGACAAGATCAAAAAAATAGCAAAGGACAACAAGCTTACCGTATACCAAACCAGTAAAAGAAAAGGATATATCATAGCTATGGGTTTTCACAAAGAAGTCGATACGACCCGTGTGGGTATCTTCCTTGAATCGGTTGGTGAAAATAAAACCCGGATAACATTAAGCTCTTTAAGCAGCTCCGCCCTTTCCAAGGCCGAAAAAATCATCTTCGGCAACCTTGAAAAATAGGAGAACTGGTCATGAAAGAAGCCATAGACGTCAAGGTCGGAAATCTCCTGCTTATTGACGGAAAGATATACAAAGTCGAAAGCGTTGATGTCAAGGGTTCTGCTAAAGCCCACAAAACGGTCAACCTCAAGATGCGGGATATTCTTGAGGGGAAATACATGGAGCACACATACCACCAGGAAGATAAGTTCGAAGAAGCGGATGTGATCCAGAAAAAGGCCTTATACTCTTATAAAGAAGGAGATAACTTCTGTTTCCTCGACGAAGAAACATACGAAAATTATCAGGTAAGTAAAAACATGGTAGGCGAAAAAGAGGTATTTCTCAAAGAAAACGAAAAATATAATATTCTAGTTTACGAAAACAGGGCGATAGACGTCGTCTTCCCCGAACGCATCCGCCTGAAAGTAACCTCTTCCCCTCCCGGAATAAAACAACAGGACTCAACCACCGCGAAAAAGATCACGCTTGAAAACGGTATGCAGGTCGATGCGCCCCAGTTTATCGAAGAAGGCGATATTGTGGAAGTGGATTCCAACACCGGAAAATATATTGACCGTGTCCAGGAATAAATTTCCAAAAACTGCCATAGCCTTACTGGTCCTCATCCTTCTGCCTGTTCTCTGCCAAGCCCGGCAACAGGAAAAGCATAGACACGCCAAGACGCACGGCAGGAATAAAGCGAGCCTGCGTGTTACTTATTCCTATGAATATGAAAGATTCGATAATACCCTCAAAATAGAAAGAACTAACGAAGTTGATATTTTGGCCACTTACGGCCTTCTGGAAAAACTTGACCTTATTGTGGATATCCCGCTCAAATACAAGTTATCCGGAGGCGACGTTATCTACAGCTGGACAGATGATATAGTCCTTGAGGCTAAACTGAAACTCTACGACCACAAGGACTTCCACCTGGCAGTCAATCCCCAGGTCAGTCTTCCGACCGGAAAATACAAGCAAGGTGAAGGTGAAGGCCGGGCAACCGGAGCAATACAAGCTCTCGTCACACAGGATATAGATCCTTTCACCTTTACTTTTTCCGGATATTACCAAAGAAACGAAAACCTGGTAAATGACCGCCTGGACATATGGAAGGTCTATTTGATACCTTCGGCTAAGTTAACCGATTATCTTTCGCTTAACTCAAGCATTGGACTGGAAAGAGATACAAACAAAAAAAATCCCAATATCCTCGTCCATCTTTCAGGGGGTATGGCATGGCAAATAAATGAAATGGTCTCTTTTCTTCCAAGCGCAGAGGTAGTATTCTATGAAATGGAAACTGATGTGATCGTCTATCTGGGAACGCAGGTTAAGTTCTAGTCTCGGCCTCTTTATCGCAAGAAAACACTTCTTTAATTATTTCTTTCAGCTCTTCTTTTTCCATTGGGATGTTTGCCAGAAAATCTTCATGAGGCCGGCCTTTTCTGTATTCGGGTTCTTTTTTTGGACACTTAAGATAATGAGAGATCTTATCTAAATCAAAATCGTATAAAAAGGTCCCGTGGTGAAGAAAATATTTTCTTTTTCTTGCCTGGGCATTTCCGGATATTTTTTTTCCATCAAGAGCAAGATCTGATATAGGATAAAAAACGGTATTAAATCCTTTTGTTTTCAAGGAGCCTGAGATCATTCCGAGTATTTTCTTGTAAGAAGACTTAACGTGGCGGTAATTATCATCTCTCTCGTATGAAAGAATGGTTGAATAGTTAAAGCAACCGGGCCCCTGGAGCACCGTCCCCCCTCCCGAAATGCGCCTCAGGATTTTTATATTATCCTGGCGGCATTTATCAAGAAAACAATCTTCTTCGACTTTCCCTGCCCGTCCGAGGACGACAAAATGCTCTTTCGTCTCCCAAAAACGCAAAGTCTCACCTACTTCTCCTGCTCCAGCTTTCAGCAAAAGAAGCTCGTCTAAAACAATATGTTCTTCGGGGGTATTTGCGGAAAATTCGACTAACTTCATAAACTAGCCAGATCCATGTCTTTAGCGGCCTTGACCTCGTCCAGCCTTCGCACGGGAGTAGTTCTGGGGAATTCCTTGAAAGCCTCTGGATCCTTTTCCGCCAGTTTTGCAAGTTCTATCATGACTTCGGCAAAACGATCCAGGGTCTCTTTGGATTCCGTTTCTGTAGGCTCTATCATCATCGCTTCCTTGACGATAAGGGGGAAATACACTGTAGGCGGGTGGATGCCTTTATCGATCAATCCCTTTGCAATATCGAAGGCGTGAACGCCTTTTTCTGTCTGTCGCGACACCGAAAGAACAAACTCATGCATGCAAAGATC
>JBHIBX010000097.1:0-5415 GCA_046759285.1 Candidatus Omnitrophota bacterium | reverse complement strand
TGTTTTAGCACCTATACCTGATTTTTTATATCCGCCGAACGGCTGCCTTCCTACTACCGCTCCAGTGATCTTCTGGTTGATATATAAATTTCCGACAAAAAATTCTTCTTTGGCGCGCTGTATATGACTCGGTGTCTGAGAATAAACCCCTCCAGTTAAAGCGAATTCCGTATCATTGGCGATTTTTAAAGCCTCGTCGAAATCTTTCGCGTAAATAAGCGAAAGAACTGGTCCGAATATCTCTTCCTGTGCTAATCGCGACTGCTTCACATTACTGATTATATACATAACAGGATCAACATATAGATCCGATCTTTCCGAGTTTCCGGAACTTTGTATTTGTCTGGAGATCAATAGTTCCAGATCTTCCTCCCCGGCAATCTTTAAATAATATTCGACTTTTTTCCGGGCCTCTTTATCGATCAAAGGGCCTACGCGTACACCAGGATCATAACAAGGGTTCCCTATTACCATTGATTGGAACTTTGCCTTCAATTTCTGTTCAAAAACATTGCGTATGCCCGGCAAAATAATAACTCGGGAACAGGCCGAACATTTCTGTCCTGAATAACCGAAGGCGGACGCGACAACACCTTCAACGGCCTCATCAATGTCAGCGTCATCATCGATTATGATCACGTTCTTGCCGCCCATTTCAGCAATGACAACCTTAGGGTCTTTTCTTCCGGCAGTATTCTCTTCTGCTCTATTCTTTATTCTTAAACCCGTCTCCTTTGAGCCCGTAAACACAACCATATCAACCCGCGGATGAGAAACCAATGCCTCTCCGATAAGCTCTCCCTTACCGGGTAGATAATTAAGGACTCCATCCGGCACACCTGCATCTCTGAAGATCTCTTCCAGTTCATAGGCGGTCACAGATGTCCACTCCGAGGGCTTCATAATAACGGTATTGCCCATCACCAAAGCTCCGGCTGTCATACCTGTAAGTATAGATAATGGAAAATTCCATGGAGCAATAACAGCCGTAACACCGTAAGGCTGCCTTTCATATCCCTTCCAGCGCTCATTATGTATAATAGCCGAATCGTCATCTTGAATACGGACTGCGTCAATAGCGTAATAATTTAAAAAATCAATAGTCTCATCCACTTCAGGTAAGGCTTCCTCCTGAGCTTTACCGCTTTCAGCGGTAATCAATGCGGCCAGTTCAAAACGCCGCCCGGTGAGAATCTCAGCAGCCTTCTTCAAAACTTCAGCCCTTTGTTCAACAGCTGAAGCAGACCACTCACCGCAGGCTGCTTTTGCCGCGTCAACCGCCTTATTAACATCATCCCCAACGGCAAAACATACTCTGCCGAGAGAAACGCGAGGTTCAGCTGGATTGATCGAATCATGCAGATCCTCTGTCTCTATTTTTTCACCACCTATGATCAGCGGATAAACCCTGTTCGCGTTATAGGTCTCATTGATGGTCTCTAAAGCCTCCTGCATTTTTTTCTGATTCTGCGGACGGTATAACTCAACAGATGGTATATTATTAAACCCTTTTAACCCTCCAATGTTCTGATAATCTCCTACGCAGCCTTTTCTCATTGTGTTCTCAGCTATGGTCTTGGCCATAATAAATTCTTTTAAGTAAAAGGGTGTTATTCCAAAAATAAACCTTTTTACGGTTCTATCCCCATCAAGATCTTTATAGCATAATCTTCTGAAATGTTTTTTCCTTTCTTCATCCCCTGTATAAGAGATCCAGTCAAGATCGCGCTTTTGTACATGTTCTTCATTCTTATCTTTTGAAGAAAACAAAAATTCAATACATCCCGCGTCGATCTTAGCTCTTTGAAATACTCCTTTAAAATAATCAGCTGCATTTTGATCCTCTATAGAGATAAATACCGTATTCCCTCCGGCCAGAGGCGCCGCGAAACGCACGGCTATTTGAGAAAGGCTCAAGTTCCTGTCTTCTATAATAACTATCCCCTTCCCGCGCGGGATATACCTGTATTCGTTCTCCCGGCCGGCTAAACTTTCAACAGACTGCATGGCCCGCTGCGCAAAATTGGACATCTGATCCCTGTACTCCAGAAAAATACCGCTTACCTCTTCCTTTCTATCAGAAAAAACTGAAGGCAAAGGCTCACGAAGAATCGCATGAGAGATCCTTTCAAGGTTTTTAAGCCCGGTATTTATATCTTCCGAGATCTGACAATGATCAGATACATCTCTTTTTTCATATCCTGACATTACAGGTCCCTGTTTGTGTGGGATTTTACGCGGATCCAAAAGAAGTTCATTAATACTCTTTTCAGTGTAATGAAGATTGTGAATAAAAGAATCACTTGAAGAATTTTCAAGAATACGGCGCACAAGATAACCAAGACCTGCTAGAAACGCGCCATACGGCGCGTAGAATCTGACATTATAACCAAGCTTATCGACCATACAAACGATCTCCTCAGGTATCATGCCGTAAAGAAACTGAAATTCAAATCTTCCCTTTGAGATCCCATGCTCTTCCGCCTGGGCTATCACCCATGCCATAGACCGTATATTATGCGTAGCGAAATAGGGGCGTACATATTCAATATTCTCAAGCAAATAAAGAGCTCCCTCTTCAAAACTGATATCAGTTTCAGATTTGTTTTCGTAATGCGGACAGGGCCATCCATTCTGTACTGCTTCAGCCATATCTTTATCCCAGTTTGCGCCTTTAACCAGACGTACCCCCGGTATTATCAACTTATCGCGCGATCTATCCGCGTTCAATTCTCTACTGAAAGTAATGATACGCTCAAGGTCCCGGAGGGATTCTTTTCCCTTAAAATAAGTTTGTATGGCAATAGAAAAATTATCAAACTCCGTCTCTTTCAAGATATCTAAAAAGATCTCAACGGTAATATCCTTGATGGTGAAGTATTCCATATCAAACGTTACGAAAGCATTTTTCTCTTTTGCGAGGCCTATAATCTTTTCTAAATTCATCTTTATAGCCTGCTTCGACCGCTGCCATGCAGCCGGATCCAGCTCGGAATAAAGATTTGTCAATTTAAGAGAAATGTGATCGACTCCTTCATTAAGCAGATCAAGGTATTCATCAACATACTTATCTGTGTCTTCCTGAGAATGCGCGATATCACCAAGAACGTCTACCGTTATTTTCCGTCCTTTATCTTTCATTCTTCCGGCAGTTTCCATAGCCTCCTTTCTGTTTTCTCCTATAAAAAATCGTTTTGCTATAACCCTTTCAATAAAACAAACTATCAGCCTGCCGGACAAATGCACAAAGATCTTCCCGATGATCGGGATCTTACAAAACTTTGAAAGGATAATGACAGGCACACGAAAAAGACAGATCACCCTTTTGCCCGAAAAATATTCAGTAAGATTTTGAATAACTCTGCGGCTGTTATCCCGTATAAAAGGCAGAGAACTGGTGAACTGAAGAACTTTTATTTTTGTGTAGTTATCGCGGCTTACTATCTTGATGAATTGTTCTGGCAGGCTTAAAAATCTTTTAAGTCTTATCCATAGGTATCTTCTGGACCCGTAAAATATTTGATGCCCGATGCTCTGGACTTTGTCTTCTATATTCATCAGTTTAACTCAAAACCCCAGACCTGTCCCTTAAGACTAATTTTACTCTCTTGTGTTAGATCTGTAAACTTGTTTCCTCGCGAGGAGTTGTAAGAACAGGACATGTGCGAAATTTCTAATGCTCTGTTTATTAAAAAAGCCCACATGAAGTGGGCTTTTTTAATAACTGGCTCCCCGGGTTGGACTCGAACCAACAACCTACTGGTTAACAGCCAGTCGCTACTACCATTGAGCTACCGGGGAGCGAAAAATTTCTACTAGCAAGGTTAAATTATATGATAAAATCACATCATGAACAAGAAAAAACGATACATAGTTCATGTCGATATGGATGCGTTTTTCGCGGCAGTTGAACAGCGGGACAATCCTGACTATAGAGGAAAACCTGTCGTTGTTGGAGCCAATCCTAAAGGTGGAAAAGGCCGGGGAGTGGTTTCAACCTGCTCCTATGAAGCAAGAAAATACGGCATTCATTCTGCCATGCCTATTTCCATCGCTTACAGGAAATGCCCTCACGCTATATTTTTAAGAGTCAGCATGGCAAAATACGCCCGTGAATCCAGAAAGATATTTGAGATACTGGAAAAATTTACTCCTGACATAGAGCCTGTAAGCGTGGATGAAGCGTTCCTCGATATATCGGGAAGCTATCAACTTTTCGGTACTCCCCTGGAAACATGCCGTAAGATCAAGTCCGCGATCAAAAAGGAAACCGGACTTACAGCTTCCATAGGCCTGGCCCCAAACAAAATGACGGCAAAAATAGCTTCTGAGATCGGAAAGCCCGATGGTTTAATAAAAGTCGAGGGGAAGGAGCTATTGAGTTTCCTTCATCCTCTCCCTGTAGACAAATTGTGGGGTGTCGGAGAAAAGACAAAGAGAGAACTGGTTAAAATAGGCATAAGGACGATAGGCGATCTTGCGAGGCGCGGCGTTGAAGAGCTTGAAGATTATTTCGGAAAACACGGTGTGCACGCGTGGGAACTTGCCAACGGAATTGATCCTCGTGGAGTTGAACCCATTTACGAGGTCAAATCCATAAGTAATGAACATACTTTCGAAGAGGATACAAGTGATGAGCATGAAGTAAAAGACGAGCTGATGCGTCTGAGCGAAAAAGTCTCACGCCGTTTGCGGAAATCCGGATTAAAAGGCAAGACTATAACACTTAAAATCCGCCTGAGCGACTTTAGCACTTTTACAAGAGCTCATACTTTAAAGGGTGAAACGAATTTCATAGATGATATCTATAAAAACATCATTTTAAGCCTGGAAGAATTCGACATCAAAAAAAAGCCAGTAAGACTTGTGGGAGTGAAGGCATCAAGCCTGATCGAAAGTTCAAGAAAAACCGACCTGTTTGAAGGCGTCTCTGAAGAAGCAAAAAAGAAGGAAAGGCTTCACAAAGCCCTGGGCCGGATAATAGACCGCTTCGGTGAAGGAGCGATCGGACACAGGGACGCGTAACTGCCTACGCCAGATATAGCATTTGCCTGCCCACCGTGTCCGCGGTATCTTTCCCCACCAGGTTTTCAGCGATCTTTAGAGCAAAAGAAAACGCGGTAGCAGGACCTTTGCTCGTGATGATATTGCCATCCTGGATAATATTTTCCTCAGCATATTCGATCTCGGGAGAAAAATTTTCCTCCATGCTTGGATAGCACGCCGCCCTTTTCCCCTTCAGGACGCCGAGAGGCGCAAGGACAAGAGCGGGTGAAGCGCAAATAGCCGCTATAATCTTATTCTTCGAATTCATCGCGAGAATAAGGTCTTTCATTTTCGCCGATTTGGATAGGTTTTCGGCGCCAGGCAAACCACCCGGCAATTGATGACGCATGCACCGACTGTGCAGACCGT
>JBHIBX010000096.1:0-5507 GCA_046759285.1 Candidatus Omnitrophota bacterium | reverse complement strand
GCGTGCTCATCATCGGCAACATCCCTTATTACATTACCACTCCTGTCATCGAAAAGATAATCGACCAGAGGCAGTATATACAAGGCGCGTATATCGTGATCCAGGAAGAGGTTGCAGACAGGATCGTCTCCAGCCCGGGATCGAAAGATTACGGCTCGCTAAGCTGTTTCGTGCAGTTCTACACAAAAACTGAAAAATTATTCAGAATAAAGAAAAACTCTTTTTACCCCAAGCCCAAAGTCGATTCATGCCTGCTAAAACTTGAAATACCACCCGAACCCCAGGTCAAGGTCGGGGACGAGCAGCTCATGTTCAGTATAATCCGCAAGGCGTTTTTGCAAAGGCGGAAAAAAATCCTCAATTCCCTGTCTCATGGGGAATTTTTATCCATGAACAAGGATGCCTGGCAGGACATTCTGGGAAGATGCGGCGTCGATGTCTCAAAACGGCCGGAAAATCTTGCGCTTTCCGACTACGCAAGGATCAGCGACGCGGTAGGGCAGCGTTGACTTTTTATAATCATTATGTTATTGTATAGGTGCTATGAGTAAATCTAATAATAATAAGGAGTTAATATCCGAAGAAGACGTCAGGCATGTTGCCTTGCTGTCAAGGCTGCGATTGGACGACAAAGAAGTAAGTAAATTCCAAAAACAGCTCTCCAGCATCCTTGAATATATCGCTCAGCTAAACGAGGTCGATACAAAGGATACTCCGCCCACGTCACACGTCCTTTCTTCAATGAAAAATGTCTTTCGGGAAGACGAGCTCAAAGAGTCGCTCCCCTCGGAGGACGCTCTAAGTAACGCGCCGGCAAAACGCGGAAATTTTTTCAAAGTCCCTAAAATAATCAAAGAAGCATAGTATGGATGATATTTTATCCAGCATTGACGGGTATAAACAGTGGCTAGAAGGACAGCCGCCTTCTCTACCGGAGGTAGGGAAGATGCTGGCCGAAAGGTCTATTGATATCGATAAAGATATCAAGGCTTTCGCGCATATTGACCCGAAAAATGTTATCGAACGGGCTTCCCGCCTGGAAAAAACCGGGAAAAAGGGTAAACTGTGGGGAGTGCCTGTAGGGGTGAAGGATAACATCTGCGTCAAGGGAGAGCTGACCACGTGCGCTTCCCGTGTCCTGGAAGGTTTCAAGCCTCCTTATAACGCCCATGTTACTGAAAGGTTGCTGGACGAGGGGGCGCTATTGGCCGGGAAGACCAACATGGACGAATTTGCTTTTGGTTCTTCGTGTGAAACCTCCTGTTATTACCCCACTAAAAACCCCTGGGATGCGATGCGTATCCCAGGTGGGTCAAGCGGCGGGTCTGCCGCTGCGGTCGCGAGTGGTGAGGTCGCTGCTGCACTGGGTTCTGATACGGGCGGGTCGATCCGCCAGCCGGCGTCCATGTGCGGTGTAGTGGGTTTTAAACCGACCTATGGTCGCGTCTCCCGCTACGGGCTTATAGCGTTCGCTTCAAGTCTCGACCAGATCGGCCCGATAACGCGCAATATTTCTGACTGCGCGCTTATTCTTGAGGTCATATCAGGCTATGATCACAGGGATTCGACTTCTGTCGACACGGAAGTCCCGCGCTATACGGAAAGCCTTTCAAAAGACATAAAGGGAATGACGATTGGCATACCCGGGGAATATTTTCAATCGGGCATCGATGAGGATGTAAAAAAGAGAGTTGAAGAAGCTATAAAAGTCCTACAGGACCTCGGTGCGAAGATCGTGGATATTTCTCTGCCGCATACAAAATACGCGGTAAGCTGTTATTACATAATCGCCCCGGCCGAGGCCAGCTCCAATCTTGCACGGTATGACGGAATTCATTACGGACACAGGGGTAAAGGGGTTGACAACATCATTGATATGTACATAACCAGCAGGAACGAGGGGTTCGGCGCTGAAGCGAAAAGGCGGATACTCCTCGGGACCTATGCCTTAAGCAAAGGTTATTATGAGGCATTTTATCTTAAGGCACAGAAGGTGAGAACCAGAATAGCTGATGATTTTCACGAGGCGTTTTCTACCTGTGATTGCATTCTGACGCCAGTGTCGCCGACGACTGCTTTTAAAATAGGAGAACGGATGGATGACCCCCTGAAGATGTACCTTTCGGATATTTTCACCATTCCCGCTAATCTCGCGGGTTTGCCGGCGGTCTCTGTTTCTTGCGGGATGGACGGGAAGGGGCTTCCGATAGGGCTGCAGTTGATGGCGAAACCTTTTGACGAAGAGGCGCTTATCCGTGTGGCTCACGCATTCGAACAAAATACGGACCATCATAAAGCTTTCGCGGGAAACAAGCGTTAATGACAAATGACAAAGCACAAATGACAAAATACGAAACAGTGATAGGACTGGAAGTCCACGTTCAGCTTTCAACAAAAACGAAAGCGTTTTGCGGTTGCAGCACGACTTTCGGGGCTGAACCGAATACCCAGGTGTGTCCGGTGTGCTTGGGCCTTCCGGGTGTGCTTCCGGTTTTTAACGAGAAAGCTTTTGAATACGCCCTGAAAGTCGCTTTGGCTCTTAACTGCGATATCCAGAAGAAAGTGAAATTTGACCGGAAAAATTATTATTACCCGGATCTGCCTAAAAATTACCAGATCAGCCAGTTTGACATGCCGCTGGCCTACAATGGAAAGGTGACTATAAACCTGGAAGACGGGACGCTCAAGGATATAGGGATCACGCGCGCTCACCTTGAGGAAGACGCCGGGAAACTATTGCATGATCCGGAGCTTCCGTTCAGTTATGTGGACCTGAACCGGACGGGAACGCCCCTGTTGGAAATAGTTTCAGAGCCCGACATCAGGTCGCCGCTGGAAGCTTACGAATATCTCGTGACGCTAAAAAGGACGATAAAGTACCTGGGGGTATCTGACTGCAACATGGAAGAGGGAAGCTTGAGATGCGACGCGAATATATCTGTCAGGAAGAAGGGAGAGAGAGAGTTCGGCGTCAAAGTGGAAGTAAAGAACATGAATTCGTTCAAGGCAGTTAAGGACGCGCTCACCTTTGAACAGAGCCGCCAGATCGATGCGCTGGAAGACGGAGAGAAAATAATCCAGGAGACGCGTTTGTGGGACGAGAATAAGAACGTTACCAGTTCCATGAGGACGAAGGAGGAGACGCAGGATTACCGTTATTTCCCGGAGCCGGATCTTGTCCCGTTCGAGGTCCCACAAAAGTTATCGGATAGTCTCCGCGAAAGTTTGCCGGAACTGCCGCGGGAGAAAAACCAACGCTTTCTCAAGGAGTACGGCTTAGGCGCGGATGACGTAGAGGCGCTTGTGGCGGAAAAAGACGTGGCTGATTTTTTTGAGAAGGTGGTCACTGAATATAACGAGCCGCAAACAGTATGCAACTGGATCAAGGGCGAGGTGATGATGCATATGAACGAACGCAATACCGATGTCCAGGGCCTGAACATCGTTCCGGCTGACCTTGCCGGAATAATAAAGATGACGAAAGAAGGAGCTATCAGCGGCCTTGCGGCGAAAGAAGTACTCGCCGCCTACATCGATACCGGCAAGGCCCCGGAGGAAATAGTCAGGGAAAAAGGCCTTGAGCAGGTGTCTGATGAGAGCGCCCTGGAAGGAGCCATAGAAAAAGCGATCTTGGAGAACGAAAAGTCGGTCACAGATTACAAAAAGGGAAAAGCCAACGCTTTAAGTTTTCTTGTCGGGCAGGTAATGAAAGCCACGAAGGGAAAGGCAAATCCAAAACTGGTCGGTGATATGTTAAAGAAGAAACTGGAGGAAAATTCATGAAGAAAAAGTTTTTTGCGCTTCTTTTAGTGCTGCTTTTTGCAATAGGTTCCGTTATCGCGGTCCAGGCGAAAGAGAAGACGATCATCGATGACAGTAAAGAGCTGTTTAAGCAGGTCCAGCTTTTCGCGGATTCTCTTACCCTTATCAGCACGGATTACGTCAAGCCCATTAAAGTAAAGGATCTCGTTTACGGAGCTATCAGGGGGATGATGGACACCCTGGACGGCTACAGCCAGTTCTTGGACCCCGAAAGCTTCAAAGAGATCACCGAAGAGACAAAGGGCGAGTTCGGCGGGCTTGGGATCGAGATAGGCGTAAGGGACGGCATCCTTACCGTTATCGCGCCCATAGAGGGCACCCCCGCTTTCAAAGTCGGTCTTCAGGCGGGCGATAGGATCGTCAAGATAGAAGACGAGACCACGCAGGACATGACCATCAACGATGCGGTCAAGAAGTTGAGGGGGGACCCGGGCACGAAGGTTAAAATTACTGTTGTCCGCGAGGAAACGGAAGAGGTGCTGGACTTTACGATCACACGCGCGATCATAAAGGTCAAAAGCATAAGAGAGGTCGAGCTGATCGAGGATGATATTGGCTATATAAAGATTATCGAGTTTCAGGAGCGGACCGCGAAGGACCTGAAAAAAACGATCAAAGGACTTGAAAAAAAGGGAGCGAAGGGATTTATCCTTGATGTGAGAAATAATCCGGGCGGACTTTTGGATGCATCTGTTTACACTGCGGATCTTTTTCTGGAGCCGGGGGACATGGTTGTTTATACCGAAGGCAGAGACCCGGAAAAGAGGATAGAGTTCAAAGCGAAGGATAAAACCGAATTTTCGGGACTCGACTTGATCGTTCTGGTGAACAAGGGAACCGCCAGCGCAGCCGAGATCCTGGCCGGAGCGATCAAAGACAACAAAAGAGGCCTGGTCGTGGGTGTTACCACTTTCGGAAAAGGGTCGGTCCAAACTGTGATCCCGCTCAAGGACAAGTCGGCACTGCGCTTGACGACCGCTTCTTATTTCACGCCCACAGGAAAGAACATCAGTGAAAAAGGGATCGAGCCCGATGTGTACGTGGAGAGGAAAAAGCTGCAAAAGAAAGAGAAGAAAAAGAAGGAAAAGGGGATCTTCCAGAGACTTGAAAAAGAGGGAAGGATACCCAAACCAAAAAAGAAAAAGAAGGAAGAAGAGGAAAAGCCAAAAGAGTACGATAACCAGCTGAAGACGGCGATCAGCATCCTTAAGGGGCTGCAGATATACGAGGGCTATAAGACACCGCCCGTGGAAGAAAAAACAGAAAAAGATGAATCGTAAGGTATTAATAATAATCGTTGTAGCTATTGCTGTTTTTGCGGCATTTAAGTTCCGCCCCAGGGACATAAGGGCGGATATCTCCAGGGTGGAAGAGGCCGTGCTTTTGGTTTTGCAGTCGCGCGGAGTGACCGGCAAAGACTTTCTTTTCCGGGAGGAAAATGAATGGAGAAAGTCAGGCGTAAAAGGAAAAACCCTCAATTATGTCGTTAAACTCAAGAGAGCGGCCAAAACAAGTGAACTGACGGAAGAGATAAGGGAAAAGCTCAAGCACGTCAAGGGCTTTGATCTTGCCGAGGTTTATTACCGCAGCGAAACGAAAGGACCCGGAGGAACGGCCTATTTTGAAGTAGCCTATAAAGGCAATGCCATACTGGCGTTGACGCTCGAGAATGCGCTGCCCGGCTG
>JBHIBX010000095.1:0-5525 GCA_046759285.1 Candidatus Omnitrophota bacterium | reverse complement strand
CAAGGATAATGGCGTTGATATGAGGGGATTCGGCGAGACGGGTATGCTCAATTACGTTGTCTTGATAGACGGCCGCAGGATCAACCAGATAGACCTGTCAGGTGCGGATCTTTCGCAGATCGACGTAAAATCAATAGATAGGATAGAAGTCATCAGGGGGGCGAACTCTGTTCTATACGGAGACAATGCTACCGGTGGAGTTATCAACATCATTACCAAAAGGGGCGACCCCGGCCATCACGCTGAATACACACAAGAATTCGGTAGTTACCAGTTCCGTAAAGCATACGCTTCGCTGAACGGCGGGCATGATTTTCTTGATTATTTTTTCAGTTATTCATACCAGGATTCAGAAGGGTACAGGCTCAACAATGCTTATGAGGCGAACGACATTTTTAGCAGCTTGACCGTAAAGCCCGGAGAGGCCCTGGATGTTCGCCTTTCTTCAGGCTACCACAGGGACTGGTACGGCCAGCCCGGAGCGCTATATGACGGCAACCTGCAGAGGGACGGGAGAGAAGGCTCGCGTTTTCCGGACAGCAAAGCAAAGACGGAGGATTATTACTTTGCCATAGACCCGAGGATTTCCGGAGGATCAGGTGACCACGAGGCAGCGTTGTCATCTTTATTTTCGTACAGGTCCAGAAGGTCGAATTCCCTCAGTGTGGGTTTCAACCGCTACGAGGCAAACCACCACATCATTTCCATGGATCTTAAGCCGAAATGCGAAGTAAGTTCTTCGCTTTTTGATGAATTTTTAGAAAATAAGCTTGTCTTTGGGGCGGATTACTTCTACGCGAAAGACCAGGTTTTGAGCGGGGATATAATGTTCACTAAATCACAGGTCGACATAATCAAGGAGACGTTCGGGATCTATGCCTCGGATAATGTGATACTGGATGAGCGGTTTATTATTAACGGTGGAGTAAGGGGCGAATGGGCAGAATACGTCTTTGACCAGTTTCAGCCCGCCAGCTCCTATAATACGGAAAGCATCAGGGAGATCGCTTTGGACGCGGGCTTAGGGTACAAATACAACGAAAGATCGCAAGTATACGCCAATTACGCCAGGTCCTACAGATATCCGACTACTGATGAACTTTTCCAATCGGCGTATGAGACGTTTGACTGGTGGACGTTCACGGTAAGGGTTTTTCCCGCTGTTCTTAATACCGCCTTGAAACACCAGGTCGCGAATAACGTTGAGGTAGGCATAAAAGATAACACTGTTAAAGATTTACGCGTTCGCGCTTCGTATTATCTTATCGATAACAAAAATGAGATTTATTTCGACCCTATAACGTTCCGGAACGAGAATTACCACCATACTGTACATCACGGCTTAGAGCTCGAGGCGCAGGCGGACTTCTACGAGAAAATAAGCGCCTTTTTCACCCTCACGTTTCAAAAGGCTTTTTTTGTCGGCGGCAAGTTCGCTTCGAGGACCATACCCCTCGTTCCAAAGACCAAGATCACCGGCGGATTCAACGCAAAGCCGGTGGACCCGTTGAACATAAACTTTGCCATAAATTACGTGGGATCAAGGTATATCGCGAGCGACCAGATGAACAACGTTTCCAAACTTAAGTCTCACGTTACGCTTGATCTTGGCGCTTCCTACGAGGTCAAGAACTTCCGCCTCTTCGGAACAATCAGGAACGTGATGAACGAAAAATATTTTTCAAATGCCACAAAGAACTGGATGGGCAATCCCGCGTTTTACCCGGCCGAAGAAATAAACTTCGAGGCGGGAGTGTCCATATTGTTCTAAGGATATGCTATAATATACGATCATGTTTACCGACCCTGTATTTAGAATAGCTTTAACGATATCGCTTCTGGCGCACCTTGCCGTTATCGCGCCCTGGACTCTTTTTCCGCTGCAAAGGGAGGCGCTTCAGGAAAAAGACATCGAGCTGAACTACGTCGTTATCGAGAACCCATCCCTTGCGAAGGAAGAGGAAGTTTATTCCACGGGTGTTGCCAGAGAGGAACAATTCTTGACAGATAAGACAACCGAGTCAGACACGAGACATCAGACATCAGATATCAGAAAAGAATTAAATAATATCGCTTATCTGAAATACTATAACCTCATCCGCGAGAAGATCCGAGCCGAAATACATTCTTTACGAAAAAGAAGCGAGGAGGGGACTGTGAAGGTGATGTTCACAATAGCCCCTGACGGCAGCCTGCAAGGAATAGACAGTGCCGGTTCGGGCGTGTCCGCTTCGTTAGGCCGGAAGGTCGCCAGAGGCATAAAAAAGGCAGCGCCTTTTCCGTGTTTTCCCGCCGAAATGGGCACTAACCCTCTTAAATTCTCCCTTACCATAAGATTCCTCTCAGACAAATAGGGTCGGCTGAGAGAAAAAACTATCCACTAAACGTTATACGCTAAACGCTAGAAGACATTGACAAACCGCCCAATATAAGATATACTTTAATTAGAAAATAGTTAAATAACTTAAATATTCTAAAAATGAGATATTAAAGAATTTAAGGAGGTCATAATGAACAAAGGCGGAAGGTTCGATTTCGGCGGGGAAATGCTTAAAGTGATGCCGCGTCTCCTCAGAGAATTCATGAGGAGACAGGAAGGCATCTTTACCAAGGGAAACCTCGCTGTTCCTGACATTATCGTTATGGACGCCTTGCTCGAGAAAGGCGCCTGCACAATGGGGTTTCTTGCGCGGATCCTGAACCTGACAACAAGCGCCGCGACGGTAATAATAGACAGAATGATCGACAAGGGCTTGGTCAAAAGGGAACGCTCGCAAGAAGACAGAAGAGTCGTTAACGTAGCTCTTTTAAGAAAGGGTGAAGACACCATCAAGCACATAAATAAAGAAAGGCGCCACATGGCAAACACGCTTTTTTCGGTTCTGAACGAAAAAGAGAAAAAGGAGTACCTCCGGCTGATAGGAAAGGTTTATAACGGGTTGAGCAGGAAAAAATGAAGACAAAAGTTTTACTCACATTTTTAATGCTCCAGGCTTTGGTTTTAGCCTGCTATTTTCCGCCACTGCTGGTAGCGGAAGACGAGGAGAGCCTGTCTTTATCCAGCAACGTCAGGGTTCTATCCCTCACGGATTGCGTAAGATTTGCCGTTTATAATAGTTTTGAAGTCCAGATGGCGAAGCTGGATCTTTTGATCGCGGAGACTGACATAATGCCCGCGATAGCCGTTTTCGATACTTTTCTTTCCGGTAATGTCAGCTATACCGAAGATAAGAGACAAGAGCTTTCTGTATTTGCCCCTGACGATGATCAAACTAACGTATATTCTGCAGGAATCACGAAAAAACTTCCTACCGGAACAGAACTTTCGGCTACCTGGAGCGATACAAGAAACTGGAACAATACTATATTCGTGACAAAAAATCCTAGTCATAATGCTGAATTGACCATGGAGGCAAGACAGTCGGTCGGGCAGAATTTCTTCGGGTACGTGGACCGGGGGAATGTAACTATCACCGAACTGGCCATAATGAATGCCGATCTCCAGACCAAGGACAGGATCGAGGCCCTCATTGCCGATGCGGAAAGAGCCTACATCGATCTTCTTTATACAAAAAAGAATCAGTACATATTCGAGAGAATACTCCAAAAGGCAACGGACCTGTACGAGAACGATAAAAGAAGTTTTGACATAGGCCTCCTGGAGAGGGTGGACCTTTATAATTCTGAAGCCAATGTTTCCAGGCGTGAGGCTGAGCTGCTTGTTGCCGAAAACAATTACAAACGGGCGGAGGAGAACCTCAAGCTCATTATGAATATGGGTAAAGACATTCACCTGATCTCGGAAGAGGATCTTGTAACTCAGCCGCTGGAAAAGGACCTCCCGTATTGCTTGAATGAAGCTTTCCTGAACCGACGCGATTACCAGATAAGTAAGAGGGACGTGGAGATTAAAGGTTTGGATTTAAAGCTGAAAGAAAACATGAAGTGGCCGGAGATCGACCTTATCGGAACATGGGCGATGAATGGATTGGAGGTAAAGTTTGAGAAGGCATTCAAGAAAACCACCGTTAACGATAATTCTTACTACTTTGCGGGGGTAGAGGTCTCTGTGCCGGTAGAGAACAACCAGGCCAGGGGCGATTTCAAGAAGTCAAAATATGAAAAGGAGAAGGCGCTGACCAGACTGAAGGAAGTGGAAAGGGACATAATCACAGAAGTAGGGAACGCTTTCAATGACGTGCTCGCTTTCCAGGCCAGCACTGTTTTTACAAGAAAAGCGGTCGACCTGGAACTGAAGAAACTCAATGAGGAAGAAAAGCGGTATAAGTACGGCAGATCAAGCACGAAGCGCCTAATAGATTATCAGCAGGATCTGCTGAGAGCGGCGCTTGAGCACACACGTTTCATGCTTGACCAGAGGCTGTCAATGGTCGATCTGGAAAGGTCGATGAACACGATACTTAAGAAATACGAGGAGGAATTATGAGTCTTCCAAGGTTCAGCGTAAATAATTCACTCTTCGTGAACCTCATTTCCGCTATCATCCTGATAATCGGGGCGATAGTACTTCTGGGAATGAACAGGGAAGTTTTCCCTAATGTGTCCTTTGACTGGGTGTATATAAATACTGTTTATATCGGGTCGACACCCGAAGACGTCGAGAAGCTGATAACGGTTCCGATTGAAAACGAACTCAGGGAAGTCGACGGCATAAAGGAGATCAGGTCGTCCTCCGCGAATAATTCTTCCTTCATAAATGTAAAAATAGACCCGGATGAAAGCGACAAACAAAAAGTCATAAGGGATATCCAGAACGCGGTGGAAAGGGTCAGGGACCTTCCCCGTGATATTGAAGAAGACCCGATGGTCACGGAACTTACCAGTAAGCAATATCCCATAATCGAGGTATCTCTTTCCGGAAAGATGTCGGAGCACGAGCTCCAGAGATACGCGGACGCCCTTGAGGACGAACTTGAAGATATAAAGGGAGTAGCCCGTATTGACAAGAGCGGATACAGGGACAAGGAAATGCAGGTTCTTGTGGATTCCAAGAAGCTCGGAGAGCTTTACGTATCGATCGATGAGATCGAAACCGCTCTTGCTTCGCGGAACGTAAGCATTCCTGCTGGAAAGATGGATACCGAGACGACAGAGTACAGCATAAGGACGACCGGTGAATTCCAGACCGCAGAGGAAGTGGAAAACGTTATTATCAGGGCGAACGACGCGGGTAACTGGCTCAGGATAAAGGATGTAGCCCGTGTCGAGGATACCTTCAAAGATGAGGATGTTATAAATAAGACCCTCGGAACTCGCTCGATAAATCTTGTTGTTATGAAAAAGGAATCCGGCGATGCCATATCACTTGTCGCAGATGTAAGGAAAGTATGCGCTGAATTCCTAAAGAAGATCCCTCCGGGGCTTGAGATCTCATTCGTCAATGACTATGCTTTTTACGCTAACAGGCGTCTTGGGGTTCTAAAAAACAACTCCTTGTTCGCTTTATTTATCGTCATAGGGATAATGGTGGTATTTCTGCAAAAACGGGTCGCTTTTTTCACGGT
>JBHIBX010000094.1:0-5537 GCA_046759285.1 Candidatus Omnitrophota bacterium | reverse complement strand
GAGCCGCCGCCTAATCCCATGACGCCTATACCCAGCTCATTAACCTTTATTTTTATTTCCTCCTCCAGTTCCGCAATGTGCGCCTTCGGATTCGCTTCATCAATAGACCTGAAAAGTGCTTTTTTGGCCAGGTAAGTACACGTATCCATCGTCCCGCCTATTCCTACACCCAAAACGTACGGAGGGCAGGCATCCGGCCCGGCTATTTTCACGGTCTCAACGCAGAAATCGATTATCTCTTCATGATCTGCAGTCGGGTTCATCATAGCGAGCCTGCTTTTATTCTCCGCGCCAAATCCCTTAGGCATAACCGCAACGCCAATATTTTCCCCGTCAACCAGATCTATATGAACAGAGGCCGGGGTATTGTCTCCCGTGTTTTTTCTCTTTAAGGGATCCTCGACCACGGAGTTCCGGAAACTTCCCTCACTATAGGCCTCCGCCACGCCCTCATTGATCGCCCGTATTATATCTCCGCCGATTAAAACAACATCTTTGCCCAATTCCACGAAAACCACAACCAGTCCGGTATCCTGGCAAATAGGGATTCTTTTCTCTTCAGCTATTTTTGCGTTCTCAAGAAGAACATTAAGCATATTCTTCGCCTGAGTCTGCTCTTTTTCTTCCCGGTAAAGTTTTTCCAGCGCCTGAAAAACATCGGGACGAAGCACAATATTCGCCTTCAAAGACAGATCTTTTACTGCTTGTTTCACTTTTTTAACATTTACTTCGCGCGCGCTCATAAGGTCACCTTTTTCGCCTTGATCCTCTCCCTGAGAAAAATACCCGCACTTCTGCAGAAGCCTTCCGGATCATCACTTACGTAATATTCAGTCGTAGCGCGTCCTTTTTTATCATCGGCCCGGAGCTTTTTCCTGACAAGCGTATCTTTTACGTCTTTTGCCATGGCAATAGACGAATCTATCAATCTTACATCGTTCAGGACTTCACCTATTACTCTTTTAAGCAACGGATAATGGGTGCATCCGAGTATCAAGGTATCCACTCTTTTTGTTTCCATCTCCTTTAAATACGCTTCCGCTATTTGACGCGTAAATGAATCAGAAAAGTTCCTGTTTTCGACCAGGGGAACAAAAAGCGGACAGCTTTGCGTGAAAACACGACAAGCATGATCATCTTCCTCCAGCTCCTTCTGATAGGCCCCGCTGGATATAGTCGAGCTGGTTCCTATGACCCCTATCCTTTTATTCCTGGAAATACCGATGGCCTCTTTTACTCCCGGTTTTATCACACCAACGACAGGGATCGGATAGTCTCTCTTCAGTGATGAAAGGCTCAAACTCGAAGCAGTATTACAGGCCACGATAACCATCTTTACCCGTTTTTTCATCATAAAACCCATTATTTCACGGGAAAATCTGATTATTGTCGGGCGCGATTTATTTCCGTAGGGAACACGGGCTGTATCGCCAAAATAAATCATATCTTCTTTCGGAAGATACTTGCGCACGTTTCTCGCAACTGTAAGTCCGCCGACCCCCGAATCAAATATTCCTATAGGCCTGTTCCTAAGCGATTTCACAATGAGTATTATATATTATTACAACTATGAGGTAAAGGATTAAGGGTACAGGTTTAATCTTGAAAAAGGGTACAGGTTGGTGTTTGAAATTGCAAACGGTACAACAGATTAAAAAAGCCAACCTTAAGGTTGGCTTTTTTAATGAAATGGTGGAGGTGCCGGGACTCGAACCCGGGTCCACGATCACTAACCGGAGAGTATCTACATGCTTAGTTTACCTTTAGTCTTTTTCCGGAAGGTCCGATAAGCGGGACATCTTCCGGAAGCAACCTCTTAATACTGCCTAAGGCTAAGAGATATCACCTCAGGAGTCCTTGTTAGTTGGGTTCGATTAGTAGGCCAAGGCGCCTACTAATGAACCAGTTCCTGCCATAGCAGGAACATTCAACGCATCCTCAGCCAAGATTGACTCGGCTTCGGCTACTGGATTGTAGTTTGCGTTTAGGTTTTTTCAGGTTTTTTAAGAGGCCACCTGAAACCTCTGCATGCTGCTCCCAGATTCCGAGAACATGTCGAAACCTGTCACCCCCATATTTTCAAAGAACAATTATTTCTTGCGTCGCATGGCGCGATCCATTTCCCGTTTTGCCTGTTTCTCTTTAAGAGCTTTTCGCTTGTCATACAACTTCCTTCCCCTCGCAAGGGCCACTTCCACTTTAGCGTAGCCGCGCTGAAAATATATCTTCAGCGGAACAAGGGTATATCCCTGCTGGGATAACTTTATCTCTATCTGTTTTATCTGCGCCTTGTGAAGCAGAACCTTTCTTGGCCTTAAGGGATCATACTCCTCGCGGGAATATTTGTAAGGGCTTATATGCATATTATATATAAAAACTTCGCCGTTTTCTATTTTGGCGAAACTACCCTTTAAATTAGCCTTCCCGGCCCTCAAGGATTTGACTTCGTTACCCTGAAGCTGCAAGCCCGCTTCATAAGCTTTTTCAACATAGTAATCTCTTAAAGCCTGGCGATTCGTAACGATAGCCTTTTTATCTTGCGCCATATTTCTGCCTTTATTATAACATAACAACAATTAAAATTTCAACTTTTCTGTGTTATTTTACCATAATTGACGGAAAACTCAATTTATAGTATAATCCAATCTGCTAATTGTCAACCTTCAAATAATGCGGGCGTGGCGGAATTGGCAGACGCGTATGGTTCAGGTCCATATGGAGGAAACTCCTTGGGGGTTCAAGTCCCTTCGCCCGCACCAAAAATTTTCCCTTCACCTGCACCAGTTTTTGCTGCCTATTTTTTGACTTTGGGTCTTTTTGATGGTATATTGAGACTAATCAGTAAGCTTTTCTCCATTTAATCTTTATCGATAGGGGGTAACATGAAGGGTATAGGAAATCTTTTAACGATTATAGGTATTTTGCTGCTTGGTTACACTCTGGTTGCCAGGTTTGTCGGCGAAAAAAGTATCATGGGTTTTACCAGCCTGCCTTTTTTTGGCACTGGCTTCACAGCCACTGGAATGCTTTCCGGAATAGCTTGTATTTTGCTTTTGGCTGTAATAGCTTTTCTCAAAGCTAAAGAATAGGCTAATTCGCGACTGCTTCTCTGTGGGTTACAAGGCGGACCCCTAAGGCGTCAAGGCGTCCTTTCCAATCTTCGTTTATCAAAAAGTCGAATTCTTTTTCGGCATTTTTATACCACGGGAACTTATTGAAAAAATCTTCGGATAAAATGCTCGGGTGAACCGCTAGTTCGCTTATCCCTTCTCCCAGTCTATTCATCATAAAGAAGAAAATATCATAATCCATGCGCCCCGCATGGAAATGCCCTAAAAAAATATCATTGCTCATGAAACTCACATCACCGATGCGCTTTTTGTTTTTTGAAGCAAACGCTATCAGCGAAGAGCGGCGCACAAAATCCTTTATCGAAAATCCTTTTAACATTATCGAGGACGGTTCCACGGGCATCCTGACGTAAGGTACTTTGAATTCTTCGGCAAGATTTTTCGTAACGTCAAAAACGTCCGGGAACATGTGGACATTTTCATGGCTGTCAAAGTGCGTTACGGCTAATCCTTCATCCAGTACTCTTTTTATCTGCGTCTTAAGCTCAAGATAAACCTGGTCAAGATCTATTCTTCCAAGCAAATATCTGAGCGCAAAAATTTTATAATCAGCCGCAAGCCTGCCGTCCTTATTGACAAGCGTAGCTACCCTGCTCTTGTCTTCCACACAGGGAGAGAGTTTTCCCGTAAGCGTAAAATGCACTCCCACGTCATTTTTCCCGATCTCTCGCAGCATGCTCGCGGCTTCCTTGAAACGGTCCCCGCAAGCCATAAGGCTTGCGCCCGTGATCTTGCCGCCAAGGTAGCAGGCTTTCACGGCTTCGTTTATTGGATCAGAGAAGCCCGCGTCATCCGCGTTTATGATCAGTTGTTTCTTTGCTACTGGTTTTTGCATGATCGGACCTTCACTCTCAGAATATCTAAAAAGGTGGCCCATATGATCGATAACCTGGCGATATATGATTTACCGCCGGGCCTGGGATGGAAGATCAAAGGAAACTGCCGGATCCTGCCGTTCTTTTTCTTGGCGTGCAGAAATAGTTCCACATCTACAAAAGGGCTTTTTGAGATAAAGTTTATGTCTTCGACAATACTTCTCTTTACGATCTTATATCCGGAATTTATATCCTTGATATGCAGCCCGAAAAGCGCCTGGATCATAAAGTTGTATACGGTCGTGATTATCTTTCTTCTAAGACTTTCCCCTTTTTTGACCCTGCTGTATCCCGTAACTATATCCGAGTCTTTTATCAAAGGCACAGATGATTTTATGTCGTCCGCGCTGACCGGCATATCCGAATCCATGTAAAGGATCACATCTTTTGACGCCCTCCTGAAGCATTCGGCAAATGCCCCGCCGAACTTACTGTTCTCGTCAAGGTGAAATGCTTTTACAGTATCGTCTTTGTCCGCCATTTCATCTATTATCTTACCGCTTCCGTCTGTCGAAGCGTCGTCCACTATGATTATCTCAAAATCATCTGTTATTTCGCCGGCTACGGACTTTATCGCGCTTACGGCAGCAGCGATATTATCCTCTTCGTTATACATCGGCATCACGAATGATATGCTAAATTTCTCGTCCATACTATTCCTTGACCCTATTAGTAAAAAGAACCTTCTTTCCGGACTGAAACAAAGGCTCCTGGACCAGATCCGGCCTGTGTCCTTTTAGCTGATCATAATGCTTACGCTGTATTATACACCAGACTCGCTCCTTTCGGGAAACGAAGTCCAGAAGATCAGGATACGGGTGCACGTCGACAATGTCTGTCCTGTCGGCGTAATAAGCTATGCCGCGCCTGTGGTCGGACTCGCCCCCCACGGGCTCGCCTGGCTTTGACAACTCTTTAAACTTTATGGAAATCGCCTTGCTGGATTCGGTCTCTTCCACAACAGGCAAAACATCCTTGTCCACGGGTAAGATCAGAAGCATGACCGCGACAATAATGGAATAAAACGCTAAAGTCCTCTTTTCTTTTATAAAAAATACCCACGAAAGAACAATTCCAATAATTAAAACCCCTCCAGCTGTCACCATACCATCCGCTGCCCGGGGATATCTATGCACAACAAAGAAATAAATTCCTATAAGGCCAAGAATGCCAAAGATAATAAATATCCAATACGCAACATTCATGTAACGCTTGATCGTGCTGCATCTTTGCCCTTCGCTTATGAATATCTCCCAGAACCTTCCCGTGACTATTGCCAAAACCGGAAACAGCGGAAAAACATAAGTAACGAGTTTGGTCCTCGCCACTGAGAAAAACAGAAAAACCACAAGGAACCATAAAAACAGGAACAACCTGTGCCCCCTGACCCCCTGACTCTCTGACTCTTTGACTCTTTGACTCTCTTTATACATCTGCCACGCTCCAAATGGCAGGAATAAACTCCACGGGAAAAATCCCCCAAAAATAACCGGTATATAGAAAAAGGGTGATGTCCCGTGCCTGTGTTCCG
>JBHIBX010000093.1:0-5578 GCA_046759285.1 Candidatus Omnitrophota bacterium | reverse complement strand
GGATCAGGCTCTTTTCCCTCTGCCAGCTGGCCCTGGCCTTTATACTTCCCGCGACTCTTTTTGCCATCAGAAGCTGTAAGGCGGCAATGGACATCGCCACAGGGGAGATCATTGGCTATTACCCCATGGCTTTAGCGGCTTTCGTGATCCTTGGCCTGTCTTGCACGGTGATGGGATTTATGTTCAGCCTTGGCTGCCGCGTTTACCGGAGCGCGACGGATATACCGGCAGAACGAGTAGCTCACGTTTACATCCTTGAAGCTGTCGGCGCGCTGTCCGGCGGGTTTTTAGTGAGTTATTTTCTCATAAGGTTTATGATCCCGTTCGGGATCATATTTATCTTAGCGTTCCTTAATGTCTTAGCTTCATTAGCAATGCAGAGACATGGAGAAGGGATTGAACCGGGTTCACCGAAGGGAACCCGGTTCACTGCAAAAGCTCTTTACTACGGAACAATTACTATTCTCATTATCGGTTTTATAGCAACATCTACTGGCGGGGTGGGCAAAATAAGACAGTATTCGCTGGACCGGCTGTGGACCGGCTTTGATGTCCTGGAATCCAGGGACTCGGTTTACGGGAACATCGCGGTTACACAGAGGGGCGGCCAGCGGTCTTTTTACGACAATGGCCTTCATCTTTATACGGTCCCGGATCTTCTTTCGGCCGAGGAAGCGGTCCATTTCGCCCTTCTGGAAAACAACCGTCCCGAAAAAGTTCTTTTGATAGGCGGCGGTGTAGGGGGTCTTTTAAGGGAGATATTGAAATATCCCGTCCGGAGGGTGGATTACGTTGAGCTGGATCCTGCTATTATAGAAATGGCAAGGGAGTATCTTTCCGGAGAGGATTCGAGCTTCCTCGATTCTCCCAAGGTAAACATCATAAATGAAGACGGCAGGTTTTACACCAAAAGAGCAAAAGACTCTTACGACTGCGTCATCATAAACCTTGGGGATCCGTATACGGCGCAGCTTAACAGGTTCTACACAATAGATTTTTTCAAGGAGGTCAGCCGTATACTTAATGAAGGAGGGGTGGTATCTTTCGGGCTCACTTCTTCCGAAAACTACATAGGAGAAGAACTCCGGGATTACCTTCGTTCGATATATTTAAGCGCAAAAGAAGTGTTCCCGGATGTTATTATTCTGCCGGGCGACACCGCATATTTTATCGCGTCTAATAAAGCGGGGATGCTTACGAGCGACAGCAAGGTCCTGATGGACCGGATGAAGGAAAGGGGCGTGGAGGCAAAATACGTCAGGGAATACTATCTTCTCTCGAAGCTTTCCGAAGAAAGGGTGGACTACGCCAAAAGAACAATAGAAGAAGACATTCCGGTTATTTCTAACAGAGATTTTAGTCCGATATCCTATTATTACGCGACGGTATTCTGGGGCACGCATTTCGACACTCCTGTTTTTCGCCGCCTTCTGCGCATGATCGTGCCCGGAAAAATCTGGCTTATTGCGGTTCTTTTCTGCGTGTTCATATCGGTTTTATGTCTATGGAACCGTAAACGGCGCAGCAAAAGAAGCGTTCTTCTTGCGGTCATGACCACAGGATTCGCCGAGATCAACTTCCAGATAGCCGTGATACTTTCGTTTCAGGTGATATACGGCTTTGTATTTTATAAGCTGGGCGTTATCATTACATCCTTTATGGTGGGTCTTGCCCTCGGCGGGTGGCTGGTAGCGAAACACATGCCGCGCATCAAAGACGATATGGCCCTTTTCTCATGGACGCAGCTCAGCATCTGTATTTATCCTCTGATCCTGCCTGTTATTTTTCTTTTGTTCTCGAGGGCGCGTTCTGATGCAGTTGTTTGGCTGGGAGCAAATATCGTTTTTCCGTTTCTACCGATCATTGCCGGGACAATAGGCGGGATCCAATTTCCCCTGGCTAACAAAATATATCTTGAGCATAAGGGCGAGATGGGTCGTGTTGCGGGACTGACTTACGGTGTGGATCTACTGGGCGCCTGTCTGGGGTCTTTACTGGCTGCGGCCTTTCTTGTGCCCGTTCTTGGTGTTTTTCAGACGTGTTTTCTCGTCGCTTTAATAAATGTCATCGTCCTGGCGCTTCTGCTTATTAGTTACAAAACCCGGCCGTGAAAAAGTGACATAAATCTTGCAATGGCGGGATTGAACAGGTATATATATAATATTATATTTATATTGAGGTGAAGAATGGAAGATTCTCAAAAAACAAAAGAAGAACTCATAATTGAGCTTGAAGAGCTGCGCAAGCGTATGGCTGAACTGGAGAAAACGGAAAAAGGGATAAAAACAAAACGGGAAGAACTTGAAGAAATAAACAGGGTCACGATGGACAGGGAAGAAAGGATCCTCGAACTTAAGGAAGAGGTCAATAGTCTCCTTGAGGAGATCGGGAGAAAAAGAAAATATTACTCTTAAATCAAAAAATCCGGAAAGGCGAAACGGAACATGGATTCTGCAAAAACCTATAAAACGATCTTCGAAAATCTGCCTTTTATTGTGTTCACTCTCGACAAAGACGGAAAGCTGTTGGACGTGAACAGGTATACCGAAGATCTTACTGGTATAACTCTTGAGGAGTTTAAAGGCAAAGGCTTAGCGGAGTGGAGCGTTCTCGATAAGAAAGATCTGTTAAAAGTGTCCGCGGAATTCAGAAAAAACCTAAAGGGCGAAGTGACGGAAAGGGATATTTATTCCTTGAAATTAAAAGATGGAAGAGAGCTCCTTCTTGAGCTTGCAGGCATTCCCTTGATCGAGGATGACAAAGTTACAAGGGTACTTGTAGTCGGCAGCGATATCACCAGTGTTAAGAGGGCCGTGGAAGATTTAAAAGATTCTGAAGAGCGCCTGAAGCTAATATTTGAATCCGCCCCGGATGGTTATTATCTGAATGATTTAAGAGGAGTTTTTCTTGACGGGAACAGGGCCGCGGAGGAAATAACCGGCTACAAAAAAGAGGAGTTGATCGGGAAAAACTTTTTAAGAATGGGCATTCTGCCTCAGGAACAGCTCCCGAAGGCGGCAGCGCTTTTAGCGCAAAGCGTTCTCGGAAGAAGCACCGGCCCGAGCGAATTTACTTTGAACAGAAAAGACGGTAACCAGATCGAAGTTGAGATCAGGACTCACCTTATAAAGATAAAGGGAAAGACAGTGGTATTAGGTGTCGCAAGAAACATAACAGAACGAAAGCAGGCAGAAGAACAGGTTCGAAGCATGGCAAAATTTCCTTCAGAGGATCCCTATCCTGTTATCCGCGTAAAAAAGGACGGCATTATTCTGTATTCTAACCCGGCTGGCCTCCCGTTATTAAAAAAATGGGACTGTAAAGTCGGTGAATCAGTCCCGGAACACTGGCAGTATTTGATACTGGAAGCTTACAGTTCCGGCGTGAACAAGATCGAAGAAGTCGAGGTAGGAGATTTTATTTATTCGTTCGTGATCGCCCCGGTAGCAGGCGCCGAATACATCAATCTGTACGGCAGCGATATTACCGAACGCAAATGGGTCGAAAAAACAACAAGAAAACATTTAAAGGAGCTTGAGGTATATTACAAAGCTAGCAGGGGAAGGGAAGAGAGGATACTCGAGCTGAAGGAAGAGATCAAGAGGTTGAAGGAAGAGATGGGGAAAAAATAGATCATGAGTTTTTTAGCGGTCCTTAGTTTCTTTTGTTTGTTGGTATATCTAAGCCTGTCGACATTCGTTCTGGCAAGGAACCCGGCATCTTGGCTTAACAGGGTTCTTTCCGCCCACCTGGCTTGTTTTGCCTTATGGAGCTATGGGATGATCTTTGCTCATGATCCGTATACTTCAATGGCTTCGGCCAAGTTGTTCATGAATATCGGGTCTATAGGCTGGATCAGTTCCGCCAGTTTATTTTTGCTGTTTGCTCTTATTTTCACGGAAAAAGAAAAGATACTGGAGAAAAAATGGTTTTATGCGATTCTTTTAGTCCCACCGATGTTTTTTATTTACAAACAGTGGACGAACTGCCTGATAGTTGATTTTGCCCGTTTTCCGTACTGGGCCGTAGGAATGTGGTCAAGATCGATCTGGCCTGTCTTGTTTGCCTTCTATTATGTTTTGTTCATAGCGACGGGGCTTTATCTCTTTCTTAAATACGGGCAAAGGGTAAAAAAATCGATAAAGAGAATACAGTCGATGATAATTTTTAGCACTGTAACCCTGGTGCTTGTCGGCGCCTCACTGACTGATTTTATCCTGCCGGAGTTCAAAATATATGCCATACCGCCCATCGGGGAGATCATAACACTGGTTTGGGCATTCGGCCTTACTTACGCCATAGCCAAGTTCAAGTTTTTGAGTATTACTCCCTCGATCGTAGCGGGAAATATAATTTCCGCTATGGCCGACTCTTTATTTTTATTAGACAGGAATGGGTATATAACCTCCATAAATAAAGCCGCGGTTGCCCTGGCGGGATACAAGAAAAAAGAATTAGACGGGGTGCCCATGGGGAGGCTGCTGTCATCCTGGAAATCAGAAAGTTTTAAACTGGAAGATATAGTCGGAGGGAAAATTATCAAGGATCGCGAACTTATCCTGAAAACGAAAAAGGGAGAAGAAGTTTTAATAAGCCTTTCAAGTTCCTCACTAAGAGATGAAGCGGGTGATGTGGCCGGCATAGTCTGTATGGCAAGGGACATCAGGAAGCAAAGAGCCGCGGAAAGGATCTTAAAGAAAAGTAAGGAAGACCTCAAGAAACAAGCTGATGCCCTTGAGAAAACCCTCGAAGAGGCGGAAAAAAGCCGCCGGATCATGCTGAGCATGCTTGATGACAACAACCAGATAAGAGAGAGGCTTGAGGAGAAGATAATAGAATTGAGAGATGCCCAGGACATGCTCGTCCAGTCTGAAAAACTTGCTTCACTTGGCAGGCTGGTGTCGGACATGGCGCATGAAGTGAACAACCCGCTTCAAATAATATCTGGAAGAGCTCAGCTTGCTTTGATTGAACTGGCGGAAGGCCTGGATAAGGAGAAAAAGGAATTTGAAGATAACCTCAAGATCGTTATGGACCAGTGTATGAGGGCTAAGGATATTATCCAGAGGCTGCTTGCTTTTTCAAGGCCTAGTAAGGGAGAAATAACAGAAGTCAACATGAATGATGCAATAGAATTTGTTGTCCGCCTTATAGAACACCAATTTGCGCTTCTAAAGGTCAGTATAGCAAGAAAATACGATTCCTCTCTTCCGATCATCGAAGTAGATGAAAAACAGATGCAAGAAGTTTTCATGAACCTTTTAAAGAACGCGGCGGACGCGATGCCAAAAGACGGCGGAACGATCATAATAACGACTACAACGGAAGGCGATAACTTACGGATGGAATTTGCGGATACCGGAAGCGGCATACCAAAAGAGGATTTAAAAAACATATTTGACCCGTTTTTTACAACCAGAGACCAGGGCACGGGGCTGGGGCTATCCGTATGCTATGGTATTATAAAGGCGCATGGCGGCGAAATGAAGTATGAAAGTGAACCGGGCAAGGGGACGATTGCTATTATATTGTTGCCATTGAGCAGCAAGTAGTATTATAATATATAAATTACGAGGGG
>JBHIBX010000092.1:0-5592 GCA_046759285.1 Candidatus Omnitrophota bacterium | reverse complement strand
ATACGTGTTTACACAGAAAGAAAAAGGAGCAGAAGTTGCAAAAGGTGCCAAAAGTGACATTGAGGCTGTAGAGCTGGGCATAAAACTTGAAGAGGATTCTATTGCCTTCTATAAAGGCATGAAGAAGATCCTGGCCGAAAGAGATCACAGCAAGATTAATGAGCTGATAAGGCAAGAACAGGATCATCTGAAAAAATTGACGGATCTAAAGAAAATATTGCAATCTTAAGGAGGTTTTATATGGACAAAAAAGTAGTGATTTACAGCACACCGACCTGCCCTTATTGTATAAGGACGAAAGAGTTCCTGAAGGACAATAACGTAGAATTTGAGGATATAGACGTCTCTTCCAATCAGGATAAAGCGCAGGAAATGGTCCAGAAATCCGGCCAGATGGGTGTCCCGGTGCTGGACATAGAAGGCGAGATAATCGTAGGATTCGATAAAGAGAAGATCAGTCAAATCCTTGGTTTGTAAATGGAAAAGATTTATGACCTTATCATAGTAGGCGCGGGTCCCGCAGGCATCACCGCCAGCGTATACGCCGCCCGAAAGCAGATGGTTTTCGTGGTCCTTACCGGGAACATTGGCGGCCAGACTATCTGGACGGGCGATATAGAGAATTATACCGGATACCAGTTTATTACCGGCCCGGAACTTGCGTCAAAGTTCGAGGAGCATATAGAACAATACAAGATACCCGTAAAAGAAACCGAAGAAGTTACTGAGCTCTGCAAGAAAGGCGCCTTTGTAGTGGCCAATACCACCAAAGGGACATACAAGGCAAAGACGGCTGTTATCGCCTCGGGCAAAAAATCAAGAGAACTGGGTGTTCCCGGCGAAAAGGAGCTAAAAAACAAGGGTCTTACCTATTGCGCTACGTGCGACGGGCCTCTTTTTTCCGGTAAGGATGTTGTTATTGTAGGGGGAGGCAATTCCGCCCTGGATGCTGTCCTCCAGCTTGAGAAGATCGCGGGGAAAATATACATAGTTAATATTACTTCGCACCTTGGCGGAGATGCCATAATGCGCGAAAAAGTGATCGGAAGCGACAAGGTAGAGATAATGAATAATTCCCAGGTTACCGTCGTGCACGGGGATACTTTTGTCAGCGGCGTCAGTGTGAAGAGTGAAGACAAGGAGAAAAAGCTTCCTGTCCAGGGCATTTTCGTCGAGATAGGACTTGTTCCCAATTCAGATTTCGTTAAAGGTGTCGAAAAAAATGAACAGGGAGAGATCAAGGTAAACTGTCATAACGAAACGAACATACCCGGCATTTTTGCAGCGGGAGACGTCACTGACGTGCCGGAGAAGCAGATCATTATAGCCGCGGGGGAGGGCTCCAAGGCATGTCTCGGAGCTTTTAGGTATATTTCTAGAATATCAACGAAGGACTGGGGGTAATACAAGTGATATCCAAAGACAGGCTTCTTAGCGGGCTGTATGAACTTGTATATGTAGAAGAGGGGATGGTTACCCTATACGCCAGTTTTTCAAAAGGTCTGTTAAAACTTACTGAAGGGTTGGAAGAAGATAAAAAGAAAGAGATAGAAAAGATGCTTAACCGGCTTTACAGGGATTCTTCAAGACATAAAGAGATCATTGACAATCTTGCCAAAAAAGTAGAGGAAAGCCCAAGAGATGAGTATTGAAATATTGCGCAAAGAATTCCAGGGAATGCTGGTCATTGAACAAAGGGCCAAGAATTTTTATGAGCACTATATAGATCAGATCGACGACAGGGCAATAAAAAAACAGCTGATCGCTATACGTGATGACGAAGTCATTCATATTAAGATCGCCCATGCCCTTATCAAATGCGTGACATGACCCGCCCTCTAATCGCCGAATATAACAAGAAAAAAAATCGGATAAAAAAGAGATTAAAAGATTTCAAGTCTGTCTGGAACCGGTCCGATAAAAAGATATTTTCCGAGCTTTGTTTCTGCATTTGCACCCCCCAGTCCAGGGCGATTTACTGCGATAAAGCGATTTCCGGCCTTGAGAAAAGCGGCCTGCTTTATCGCGGAAGCGCACGCCAGATAAAAGCCGGCCTAAAAGCCGTCCGGTTCCCCAACAATAAATCAAGGTACATAGCCGAGGCACGAGTGTTTTTCACCGAGAATGGCTCTATAAGAATAAAGAAGCGGCTGGATTCGGGCGACCTATATAAAACGCGCCATTGGTTAGTCCGGAATGTCAAAGGATTGGGACTCAAAGAAGCTAGCCACTTTTTGAGGAATATCGGCCTTGGGAGCGGTCTTGCCATATTGGACGTGCATATTCTTAAAAATATGGTAAAGTATAAAGTGATAAAGGAAGTGCCGAAAAACGTTTCCGAAAAGAAATATTTATTCCTGGAAAACAAGCTCAGGAACTTTTCAGATAGAACGGGCATCCCGATGGATGAACTTGATCTTCTGCTCTGGTCCATGGAAACAGGAGAGATCTTTAAGTGAACGTGATCATCGGAATAATAAAAGAAGCGTATTTTCTTCTTAACAAGATGGCCCCGTATCTTTTGTTCGGGTATCTTTTCGCGGGCATTATCCACATTTTCATCGACCAGGCAATGGTATCCAGGCACCTTGGGGGCAGCAATCTGTTTTCAGTGATAAAGGCTGCTCTTTTTGGCATTCCGCTTCCTCTTTGTTCCTGCGGTGTGATCCCGGCGGCCATGTCTTTACGCAAGGAAGGGGCAAGTAGGGGCGCGGTGCTTTCTTTTCTTATCTCAACGCCCACGACTGGGGTCGATTCGATCTTCGCAACATACTCATTGATGGGAGGGCTTTTCACGATTTATCGGATCCTGGCTTCATTCATAACGGGCGTTCTCTCCGGGATCGCAGCCAACTTTTTCATCAGGGAGCCGGTAACCCCACAGGAAGAAAAGGCCAAATGCAAGTTATGTGATGAAGAACGTGAACACATCCATGCCCCTTCTCATCAAATAAGGGGAGCGTTCACGTATGCATTCGGAGACCTTTTGAGCGATACTGGTGGGCCTTTACTGTTAGGTATCCTTATCGGAGGCGTGATAACCTATTTTCTTCCGGGAGATTTTATAAGCAAATATCTTGGTTCCGGGATAATCGCTATGTTCGTTATGCTGATCGTGGGCATACCGATGTACGTGTGCGCGACAGCTTCAATCCCGATAGCATCGGCCCTGATATTAAAGGGGATCAACCCCGGAGCCGCTTTTGTTTTTCTTGTAGCAGGACCTGCGACAAATGTTGTTACAATGACTGTTGTTGCGCAAAATATCGGCCGGAAGGCGCTTGTGATATATCTTGGCTCGATCGCTTTTGGCAGCATTGCCATGGGCTTGCTATTGGACAGGATCTATTTATATTTTTATCAGGGTGAGGCTATTCGGACAATGCTGCCCCATAAGGAGTTATTGCCTGAATGGCTAGGCTTTACTGCGGCGATAGTTTTAGTTGCGCTCATTGTTTTTAATTTCGTGCGGGAGAAGCTCATAAAATAGAACTTATAGCCCCTAAAATAATACTTGATAATTCCTAGTAAATTTAATACAATTATAGGGGCCAACGAAGCTTATAAAGGCAAAGAAGCCCCATTTTGAAAGGGGCATTTTTTTTATCTATGGGAAAAACGAAAGCAAAGATAGCGCTTGAAGACGGAACAATTTTTAATGGATATTCTTTCGGCGCGCCCGGCGAGACAAACGGTGAAGTTGTCTTCAATACAAGCCTAACCGGCTATCAGGAAATCCTGACCGACCCCTCCTATAAAGGTCAAATAGTCACAATGACCTATCCCTTAATAGGCAATTACGGCGTAAGTGCCGAAGACGTAGAAGCAAGAAAACTCTTCGTTGAAGGCTTTGTCGTAAAAGAATGCAGCCGTATAGCGAGCAGCTGGCGCTCTCAGCAGAGGCTCGATGAGTATCTTATAGACAATAATATTATGGGCATTGAAGGTGTTGACACGCGTGCTCTCACACGTCACATAAGGCTTGAAGGCGCGATGAAAGCCGTTATGTCCACCGAGGACCTGAATGATACAAGCCTCATCGAAAAAGCAAAAGCCTCACCTGGCTTGATCGGCAGGGACCTGGTTAAAGAAGTTACCTACGAACAGACCCATACTTGGAATGTGGGCGGGAAATACAAAGCAGTCGTTGTAGATTGCGGCGCGAAATACAATATTTTAAGAAGACTGGAAGAGGCCGATTGTCGCGTCTTTGTTGTTCCCGCGCATACAACCGCTGAAGAAATACTCAGCGAAAAACCGGATGGGGTTATGTTTTCCAACGGCCCGGGCGATCCCGCTGCCGTTCCTTATGTTTACGAAACGCTGAGAAATCTTTTAGGTAAAGTACCGATATTCGGGATCTGTCTAGGGCACCAGATGCTGGGCCTTGCACTTGGCGGGAAGACGTTTAAGCTTAAATTCGGCCATCATGGAGGAAATCATCCGGTCAAGGATTTAAGAACGGGAAAGATCCATATTACGGTCCAGAACCACGGGTTTTGCGTCGATTCCGAGACACTGAATAAAGATGACATTGAAGTAACGCACATAAATCTTAACGATAACACCCTTGAAGGTATACGCCACAAAAAGCTGCCCGTTTTTTCCGTCCAGTTTCATCCTGAATACGGCCCGGGTCCGCGTGACGCGAAATATTTGTTTGACGAATTTGTTAAATTGATGGAGGAATTCCGTGCCTAAAAGAACCGACATTAAAAAGATCCTCATTATAGGCGCAGGCCCTATAATCATAGGCCAGGCATGCGAATTCGACTATTCCGGAACCCAGGCTTGCAAGGCTCTAAAAGAAGAAGGTTTCGAGGTAGTCCTTATAAACTCTAACCCCGCTACCATAATGACCGACCCCGAAATGGCGGATATCACTTACATCGAACCGATAACCCCTGAGGTGCTTGAGAAGATCATCGAAAAGGAAAGGCCGGATGCGTTACTACCTACGCTTGGCGGCCAGACCGGTCTTAATACGGCCATGAAAGCGGCTGAAAACGGGACGCTTGAAAAATACGACGTCAAAATGATCGGCGCGGATTACGATACCATCAGAAAAGCGGAAGACCGGGAATATTTCAAGAAGGCCATGGAAAATATCGGATTGGACCTCCCGGAAAGTGCCTTGGCATACAACATGACAGAGGCCAGGGAAGCGCTGGAAAAGATCGGCCTTCCCGTCATCATAAGGCCCAGTTTTACGCTTGGTGGGACGGGCGGGGGCATAGCAAATACGCCTGAAGAATTCGAGTGTATAGCGACCATAGGCCTTAAAAACAGCATGATAAGCGAGATTTTAATCGAGGAATCCGTCTACGGCTGGAAAGAGTTCGAGCTTGAGGTCATGAGGGATAAAAATGACAACGTGGTAATTGTGTGTCCGATCGAGAACTTCGATCCTATGGGAATTCATACGGGAGACTCGATCACAGTTGCACCCGCGCAGACATTAACCGACAAGGAATATCAGGACATGAGAGACGCGTCGATCGCGATAATAAGGGAAGTGGGAGTCGAAACCGGCGGATCGAATATACAATTCGCTGTTAACCCCGAAACCGGCAGGATGGTAGTAATAGAGAT
>JBHIBX010000091.1:0-5607 GCA_046759285.1 Candidatus Omnitrophota bacterium | reverse complement strand
TGTAGTGCAATAAATTTTGATACGCATATATGCGGCTACAACATAAATAGAATAAATCATATGTATGGCAAGCAGCTTGATCATTTTTCCCAGCCCGATTACAAAATGAGGCTCTTCAGAAAAGAAAAAGGCAGGTTTGTGCAACCTGTCCATGAATACGTGAAGCTAGAAGGCGAAGCAGGCCATCTGAAAAATCCGTTTATACATTACAGTATTGCGAATTTCGCCGAACACTGGCAAAAAACCGATCTTTATACAAGATTTGAAGTGGATATAACGAGGAAGCGGTACGGTCTGAATCCTGCGAGATGCCTTGTGGAGGTGGTCTTTAAACCGCCTTTTAGGCTTCTGCAGAACTATATATTGCTTAAAGGTTTTAGGGAAGGTCTCACTGGGCTGGTAATCAGCGTGAATGCTTCTTTGGCGGAATTTCTGAGGTGTTTCAGATGTCTAGTGGCGTCATTCAGAGAGCGAAAAGCGACCAAGACATGGTCGGATTTTTATAATGAACCAGCCGATACTTCTTATTACTGGGAGAACATTACTATTCATAAGGATTTTCTAGGCGAAGTACTGAAGTCAAAACCCAATCGGATTTTAGAGATAGGGGCGGGAAGCGGAACACTTTCCGTGTTCCTGAATCACATGGGCAGCGAGGCGATAGCAGTGGATAAGGATAAAGCCGTCCTTGAAAGGGCGGAAGAGGCGTCGCGCGCGCTGAACGGAAAAGTAAAATTCGAGATTGCCGACGCGTTCAACTTGCCTTACGAAGACAAGGAATTTGATGTCTCGTTTTCACAGGGAGTGCTTGAGCATTTCCAGGATGAAGATATTGTAAGGATTTTAAAGGAACAGACGCGTGTCGCGAAAGCGGTCTTTTTCAGTGTGCCAAACAAGTATTATAACCACCGCGATTTCGGAAACGAACGCCTTCTTACAAAAGAAGAGTGGGAGAAGATATTATCTAACTTTAAAATAACTTTAAGTAAATATTATTATATAGTAAGAGCCAAAAGAAATTTTCTTACAAAACTGCCGATCATGTACATGGCGGGGATAAAATGAAGATAGGAATAGATACGCAATCCACTTGTGGGGAAAAAACGGGTATCGGATATTACACGAAGAGTCTGATAGAAGAGTTCGAGAGGATAGGGAACGTCGAGCTTAAATACTATTCGGACAGACAAAAAACCGATTTAAATACCCTGGAAAGAATGTATTGGGAAAACATGGCCCTGCCTTCCGCGGCCGTGAAAGACAAAATTGACCTACTTCATATTCCCGGGTTTGCCGGTCCCAGAATGAAGGGCAAGTTCAAAAAAGTGACCACTATTAACGATTTGATCGGCATGATTTATCCCCAGAATCTTAACAGGGTAAGCAGGTTTTACTGGCAGAGGTGGCTGCCCGCCTGTGCAAAAAATTCAGACGCTATAATAGCTATTTCGGAACATACTAAACGAGATATAGTTAAACTACTCGGTGTGCCGGAAGAGAAGATCCATGTTATTTTGCTGGCGGCGGACTCGAAGTTTTACCCAATAGCCGAGAAAGAAAGCCTTGAAAAGGTTCGCCAAAAATATGACTTACCCCATGACTTCATGCTTCACCTTGGAACTATTGAGCCAAGAAAGAACATCACCGGGCTCGTCGAGGCTTTCGCTGGATATGTGCTGGAAAATGATCCCGATCTACATTTGGTTCTCGCCGGCAAAAAAGACTGGGGGTATGAACAGGTTTATCAAAAGCTGGAGAAGCTAAATGTATCCTCATGGGTTAAGTTCATCGACTACGTTGATGATGCTGACATGTCGGCTATTTATAACCTGGCAAAGTTCTTTGTTTATCCATCGTTTTACGAAGGATTCGGATTACCCGTCCTGGAAGCTATGGCTTGCGGGACAGCTGTGATCTGCTCAAATACGTCTTCGCTACCTGAAGTTGTGGGGGATGCCGCTATTTTGATCGATCCCAATAATATCGGGGAACTGAAAGAAAAAATAAGAGAATTGGATACAAATGCTTCCTTGAGGGCCGAACTTTCTGAAAGAGCGATTCATCAGGCTGGCAAATTCTCATGGAAAAAAACTGCTGAACAAACGCTTGAAGTATATAAAAAGCTATAGGAAGAAAAAGATGAAAATATCTATTTTAATGCCTGTTTATAATGAGATTGAAAGTATAGATAAGATCATTCAAAGAGTAGTGGATGCCGACTATGATAAGGAGGTGATCATAGTTGATGACGGTTCACAAGACGGCACCAGGGAATACTTGCGGGACAATGTTAACGATGCCAGCGCCATAAAGACGCTGTATCATGATAGCAACAAGGGAAAGACTGCCGCGATCCGGACCGCCCTCGAACATGTTACAGGAGATATTATCATAATCCAGGACGGGGACCTGGAATATAATCCTTCTGATTACCAGAGGCTGATAGACCCCATACTTAACGGTGAGGTGTCGGTGGTTTATGGATCCCGGTTCCTTGAAATACATCAGTATCTTTTTGTGTGGCACTGGTTTTTAAATAAATTCCTGGGAAAACATTACGAGATAAAATATCTATCCCATTATCTTGGGATACAGTTCTTAAATATATTGGCTTTAGTACTCTATGGGGTCAGGGTTACCGATATTGCCACGGGATATAAAGTTTTTAAGTCTGAAGCGATAAAGGGTATCGAACTGAAGACCGATCGTTTTGAGTTTTGTTATGAGATAACGGCAAAAGTCGCTAAAAAGAAGCTCAGGATAAAGGAAGTCCCGATAGATTATCATCCGCGTTCAAATCTAAAAGGGAAGAAGATCACCTGGGTCGATGGTATCTGGGCATCCTGGGCCCTTCTTAAATATAGGTTTATAAATTAATAGGTTTATAAATTAACATGAAGAAAATTAAAAAAGCCTTTTTGATATACCCGCCTACGGGAATGTATATGAGGGACGACAGATGTCAGGCCCCTGTAAAGGGAATGACCGCTCAGCCTATGCGCACCCCTCTGGACTTGGCCTATATGGCCGCATCTCTTGAAAGAGAAGGCATCGAATGCAAAATAAAAGATTATCCTTCGGAAGATGCGAGATGGCTCACCTTGAAGGAGGACCTGCAGCATTTTAATCCGGATATGCTCATTATCAGCATAACCACACCTACAATGTACCAGGACCTGAAAGCGTGTTCTATAGCCAGGAAATTGAACAAGGACGTCCTGGTCGTGTCTAAAGGAGCTCATTATCTGACAAAAGACGAGAAAGTTTTTGAGGAGTTTAAGGATCTGGATATCATAATAAGGGGTGAATCGGAACTGACGGTAGCTGATATCGCGACTGCCGGAGATCTGGAAAACGTGCCGGGAATATCTTTTATAAAAAACGGAAAGATAATAAAAACCCCGGATAGGCCATTTCTGGATGATCTCGATAAGCTGCCGTTCCCGGCGCGGCATCTATTGAACAACGATCTGTACCTTACCCCTGATACCAAGGAGCCGATAACGCTCATATATTCCGGAAGAGGCTGTCCTTATCAGTGTATATTTTGCGCGGTACCTCCTGTATCAGGCCACCAGATCAAGCTTCGTTCGCCGGAAAACATAGTAGATGAAATTGAGGAATGTGTCAAAAAGTACGGCATTAGGGATTTTTTCTTCAGAGCGGATACGTTTACATTTGACGAGAAGTGGGTTATTGAGATATGTAAGCGGATCATAGATAAAGGATTGAAAATAAGGTGGGGGACGAACAGCAGAGTAGATACGATAAGCGAGAACAGATTGAAGTGGATGAAGGAGGCAGGGTGCTGGGTGATCGGTTTCGGGATAGAGAGCGGAAATCAGGAGTCCCTTGATCTAATGAAAAAAAGAGCTGGACTTGATGATGCGCGAAAGGCCGTTTCCCTTTGCAGAAAGCATGACATAAAGACTTACACACTATTTATTATAGGCCTGCCCTGGGAAACCCGGAAATCGGTAAAAGATACTATAAGATTCGCCAAGGAACTGGACGGGGATTACATGGATATAAACATAGCATATCCCTTGCCGGGAACCGAACTCTTTGATATGGCAAAAGAGGAGGAACTATTTAACGAGAAAGAGGTTCATGGATACGATTATTCCAAACCCCTTATTAGAACGAGGCATCTTACGACGGAAGAGTTGATAGACATAAGGCGCTTGGCCAGGCTTGGTTTCTATTTACGACCAAGGTATGTCTTGAGGACACTTTTATCGATCAGATCCCCAAAAGTGCTATTAAATTATATGAGAGCCGGCCTGGCGCTTTTAGGTGATTTTTTCAGCCGCAACCCGAACGTTACCGATTTCAGAGAGGAAATATGAGTTCGATGCAAGACAAAACCAGAGAGATCAAGCACGACAGAGAGATCGCAGAGAAAGCGGAGTTTTTCTGGGGATGGGGCACACCGGCAGGTAAACTAAGGGCCGCCAGGCGCGCCGAAATGATAATAGACGAGATCAAAAAAAGAAAGCTTTCAAAAGTGCTCGAGATCGGTTCAGGCACGGGTATGTTTACTGAATTCTTCCGAGAAGCGGGGCTTGACGTTCATGGTATTGATATTTCGCTGGACCTGGTTAAAAAGGCCAAGGCAAAAACCGGAGAAGCCGGAAAGGTCAACCTTGTTACGGCTGATGTAGACCACCTTCCCTACAGGAGCGACAGTTTCGATGCGGCAGTAGGGATATGTGTTTTACACCACCTTGATGTGGAATCCGCCCTTAAAGAGATAAAAAGGGTCGTAAAAAAGGACGGGATAATAGTGTTCTCTGAGCCTAATATGATGAATCCGCAGCTCATGATTCAAAAAAATATAAAACCCATAAAAAGATTGAAGATATTAGGCGAGACTGAAGACGAAACAGCTTTCTTCAGGTGGGGGATGAGGAAACTATTGACAAATTTGGGCTTCAAGGACATATCGATTACGCCGTTTGATTTTCTGCATCCCTGGACGCCTGAATCCTGCATACCTTTTGTAAAAAAACTGGGCGATTGTCTGGAAAAGACCCCTGTTTTAAAAGAAATATCGGGTTCTCTGTTTATTCTCGCTGTTAAATGATCGTGAGGGTGTAAGATGAAAGTATCAATACTGATGCCCGTTTATAATGAAATAAAAACCGTAACGGACGTTCTTGAGCTGGTTAAAAACATAAAGTTGGACAAAGAGGTGATCCTTGTCGACGACTGTTCCACCGATGGGACAAGGCAACTGCTGAAGAAGGAGTTGGGCGATGGGTTCGGCTTAATAAGCGTCGTTTATCATGAGAAGAACATGGGCAAAGGGAGGGCGATCGGGACCGCGCTTTCTCACGCCAGGGGGGATTATATTGTCGTCCAGGACGCTGATATGGAATACTCCCCTAAAGACCTGGTCCGTTTAGCCGCGTTTGCCGAAAAGACGGGAGCAGATGCGGTCTACGGATCACGGTTTCTCAAAACGTGGCGGTCCACTTCTTTTATCCATTTTCTGGTCAATAAGTTCCTCACGGTTCTGACTAATGTTCTTTTCAGGAGCTCTCTTACCGACATGGAAACCTGTTATAAGATGATCAAAACGGACGTCATGAAAGAGCTGGATAT
>JBHIBX010000090.1:0-5629 GCA_046759285.1 Candidatus Omnitrophota bacterium | reverse complement strand
CCCACGGCGCTTATTATCGGTATTTCCGACGCATAGATCGAGCGCGCAACTTTCTCTTCGTTAAAAGGCCACAGGTCTTCCAGGCTGCCCCCGCCGCGTCCTACGATAAGAACGTCTACAGGGTGCTCTTCGCTTTCAGTCTCCACAAGATAATGGTTAAATTCATTAAACTCTTCAATGGCCTGTGCGATCTCGTGCTTTGCTTCGTCGCCCTGGACCTTAACAGGCCTTAATGTTATTTCAACGTTCGCGAAACGCCTTCTTGCGACTTTTAAAATATCCCTTACGGCCGCGCCCGTCGGAGAAGTGACCACGCCGATGTGCATTGGCAAAAAAGGCAGGGGTCTCTTTCGTTCTACGTTAAAAAATCCCTCCTTGCGCAGTTTCTCTTTCAGCTGTTCAAACGCAAGTTGAAGCGCCCCTTTTCCCCGCGGTTCGATCTTGCTTACGTAAAGCTGATACTGTCCTCTTTTATCGTAAACACTAATTCGGCCAAAACACAGAACATGCAGCCCGTCTTCAACGGCAAAATCGACGCGGGAGCTGTTATTTCTGAACATAACACAATTAAGGACGCTGTTCTCGTCTTTAATGCTGAAGTAGGCGTGGCCTGAGGAATAGATCTTAAAATTCGAGACCTCTCCCTCGACCCACACTTCCGGAAAAGAACCTTCCAGGACAAGCCGTATATCCCTCGTCAGCTCGCTGACCGTATAGACCTTGGTATCTTCCTTAATCATTCGCCTTTCTCTGTATACGCTCTATGCTACCGGCTTTTCCCGTAGAGTCATCGACTTCAACTATCACACCGTGCATCTCAACGCCGCCTTCAGCCATTTCGAAGCGTGTTGGCATCTGTGTCAGAAACCGCAATATGATCTGCTCTTTCTTTCTTCCTATCACGGAGTCATACGGGCCCGTCATCCCGCTATCGGTGATGTACGCGGTGCCGTTGGGCAGGATCTTTTCGTCCGCCGTCTGGATGTGCGTGTGGGTTCCAAGTATGGCGCTTACCAGGCCGTCAAGATACCACCCCATTGCTACTTTTTCGCTTGTCGCCTCCGCGTGCATATCAACGACAATAATGGGTGTTTCCTGGCGCACCTTATCCACTTCCTCTTTCGCTTTCACGAAGGGGCAGTCCACCGCTTCCATAAAAACACGGCCGATCAGATTAATGACCCCGACTTTCCTGCCGCCCTCTGCATCGACAACGGTCGACCCTCTTCCCACTGATCCCTCGGGATAATTAGCGGGGCGGATTAATTTTGAACTGACCTTAAGATAATCGTATATCTCTTTTCTTTTCCAGACATGATCCCCCGAGGTGAGAACGTCTATCCCGCTTTCAAGGAGTTGGTCGGCTATCCGGGGAGTGACGCCGCTTCCGCCTGCCGCGTTCTCGGCGTTGGCTATGACAAAGTCAATCTTCTTTTCTTTCTTCAGATCGGGAAGCAGTTGTTTGGTGATTTCTCTTCCCGGCTGTCCGACAATATCACCTAAGAACAAAATCTTCATGTCTTGCCTCTTACTTCGCGTATTCTATCGATCTTGTTTCCCTGATGACCACTACTTTGATCTGGCCAGGGTACTGCATTCCGCTCTCTATCTTTTTCTTTATCTCCTGCGCCATTACTGCTGTCTTGATGTCGTCGACCTTTTCCGGTTGGACAATTATGCGTATTTCCCGGCCCGCCTGGATAGCGTACGTCTTTTCTACGCCTTCAAATTCATTGGCGATCGCTTCCAGGTTCTCGAGCCTTTTGATGTAGGACTCCAAGGTCTCCCTTCTTGCTCCCGGGCGGCCTGCGCTTATGGCGTCAGCTGCTTGAGACAAGACCGCCAGAAGCGTCCTCGGCTCGACATCGCCGTGGTGAGCCTCAATAGCGTGCACTACGATATCGGGTTCGCCGTATTTCTTGGCGATGTCCGCTCCGATCTTCGCGTGAGTGCCTTCTACCTCATGGGAAACCGCTTTTCCGATATCGTGCAATGCTCCTATGCGCTTTGCCAGATTAACGTCCAGCCTTAGCTCTCCCGCCATCGTGGCCATGAGATGCGCCGTCTCTTTGGAATGCTGCAGCACATTCTGGCCGTAGCTTGTGCGAAACTTGAGTCTCCCCAAAAGTTTCACTATTTCGGAATGCACGCCGTGAACGCCAAGATCCAGAAGCATGTTCTCCCCCTCCTGCTTCACGGCGGCTTCCATCTCCTTCTTCACCTTTTCAACGACCTCTTCAATGCGTCCTGGGTGTATCCGACCGTCCTCCAGAAGCCGTCCCAAAGATATTCTTGCAATTTCACGGCGAAACCGATCGAATCCGGAAATAATGACAGCCTCGGGCGTGTCGTCTATGATGATGTCAACGCCCGTTGCCATCTCAAGCGCGCGTATGTTCCTTCCTTCCCTGCCGATTATTCTTCCCTTCATCTCTTCGGATGGGAGGTTCACAACGCTCACGGTCGTATCGACCGTATGGTCTACCGCGCATTTCTGAATGGCCAGACCGACGATCTTCCTCGCCTCTTTATCGGCTTTATCTTTAGTTTCCTCCTGGACTTTCTTGATCGTCAGCGCGGCATCGTTTCTGGCTTCCTCTTCCATCTTCTGGATAAGCATTCTTTTGGCCTGCTCCTTACTCATGCCGGATATCTCCTGAAGACGGCTTTTTTCTTCCTGATAGAGCCTCTCCAGCTCCTCTTTTTTTCTGTCTATCTCTTTCTTTCTCTGCTGTGTATGTGCATCGGTCTTCTTGACTTCTTTCTCTTTTTGGTCAATAAGCTCCACCTTCCTGTCAAGATTCTCCTCCCTTTGCACGAGCCGTTTTTCCGTCCCCGAGAGCTCTTTCCTGCGTTCTCTCGTCTCCTCCTCGAATTCTGTTCTCATCTTGAGCAGCAGGTCTTTTGCCTCCAGGGCTGATTCTCTTTTTCGGCGTTCGGCCTCTACTTTTGATTTGGTAATAATGCTTTTTGCCTTGTCCTCGGCGCGTTTCACTTTCATCTTGGCCGTGTATTTCCTCAAGACGAAACCGAGAATAAAGAAAAAAGCGCTTCCGAGAACCGCGAACCCTATATAACTAAGAGTGATGTCTCCTGTATTCATATTGTCCTCCCTTTTGGATTTATCGAACAGGGATATCTTGTGCGGGAATTAGTCTGTTATCACCCGGGAAACGGGCATATCATGAGGATCTGAAGGCAGTGAATCAATAACCTGGAACTTAAACGCCAAGCCGATTGTTTTTGAAGAAGAAATCTTCTCGTCCGCAAGAAATTTATCGTAGTATCCTTTTCCTCTTCCCAATCTCATGTTTCTCCTATCAAACGCGATCCCCGGAACCACGATCAGTTCTATCTTTTCCAGGGGTATCGCCTTGGCTGGGCCGTCTTCCGGCTCGTATATCCCGAAGGGGCCCTTGACCAGGTCATCTATTGAGGTTAGCTCAGAAGCTATTATTGATTCATCTGCAGTATCAATGTACGGTACAGCCAGTTTTTTGCCTCTTTCCAGCGTTTTCTTAATAAAATAATGGGTGTCAACTTCCGTCGGGAGTGACACGTAAGCCATTACAACCTTGCTGTCTTGGTATTCCCTGCTAGAAAGAAGCTCCTCCTGCACCTTGCGGCTCCTCTCCTCCCTTAAGGAAGGATCCTGTTCCCGCAACTGCCTGATTGTCTCCTTTCGAATTTCCTCTTTTCTCTTTAAAATATCCAATTTCTGGTTCATATATTATACACCAAATCAATAAATATGCCTATTATTTTATACCCTACTATAATAACCCTCTATAGCCTTTTGCAAGGCCTCCTCGGCAAGGACGGAACAGTGCATTTTTACCTTAGGCAGGCCCCCCAGGGCCTCAACCACGGCCTTGTTCGACATTTTTTTGGCTTCTTTCACCGTTTTCCCCTTGATCAGCTCCGTCAATATTGAGCTTGAGGCTATTGCTGCCCCGCACCCGAACGTCTTGAATTTCGCATCGGTTATTACCCCACTTTCGTCTACTTTAATATAAAGTTCCATGATATCGCCGCAAACAGGGTTTCCCACCTTTCCCTTCCCGCTGGGGTTTTCTATGCTCCCGACGTTTCTGGGGTTGCGAAAATGCTCCATTACTTCTTCAGAATAATCTTCCACCTATTTATTCTCCTCGTACACCGGGCTCATTTTGCGTAATCTCTCGATGATGGGGGGCAGTTTTTCCATAATATAATCGATCTCTTCTTCCGTATTGAACATGCTGAATGAAAACCTGACCGCGCCCTGCGAAAAAAGCGGCTTCACTCCCATGCTTTTCAGCACATGGGACGGCTCAAGGTTACCCGAGGTGCAGGCCGACCCTGTAGCAACAGCGATCCCCTCAAGATCAAGGCTCAATACGATGGACTCCCCTTCCAGATACTGAAAGCTTATGTTTAAAGTATTGGGCAGGCGCTTCTCAGGATGCCCGTTCACCCTGACGTCGCACACCTGGCTCTTGATCCTCTCATGCAGCTTATCCCGAAGTTTCTTTATTTCGTCCCGGCGGGGAAGTCCGAATGCGGATGCGATTTCGCACGCCTTTCCAAGCCCCACAATACCAGGGATGTTCTCGGTCCCCGCTCTTTTGTTTTTTTCATGATGCCCGCCGTGCTGGCATGGATCGATCTTTGTTTCCTTGCGAATGTATAAAGCGCCCACGCCTTTGGGGCCGTGGATCTTATGGGCAGATAATGATACCAGGTGGGCCCTTGTCTTGTTAACATCAAATGGGAGCTTTCCTATCAATTGCACGGCATCTGTATGAAAAATAACGTTCTTTTCAGAACATATTTTTCCTATCTCCTCGACGGGCATGACCGTCCCGGTTTCGTTGTTCGCGGCCATTATGCTGACAAGAACAGTGTCACCGGTTATGCTTTCCTCGAGCTCTTTGAGGTCTATCAAGCCGCATTCATCGACCCGGAGATACGTAACCCTCCAGCCCTGTTCTTCGAGGTGTTTGCAAGTGTTGAGAACAGCGTGGTGCTCCACGGAGGAAGTGACTATATGATTTCCTTTTTCCTTGAGGGCCGAAGCGACACCCTTAATGGCAAGATTGTCGGACTCGGTCCCGCCTGAAGTAAAAACGATCTCTTCCGGAGAATCAGCTTTTATCAGCGCAGCAACGCTTCCCCTGGCTTTCTCGAGATGTTTTCTTGCTTCCCTGCCAAAAGAGTGAACGCTTGAAGGGTTCCCGTAAAACTCGCCGTAAAAAGGGAGCATTGCTTCCAGCACTTCGGGGTGCGTTCTTGTCGTAGCGTTATTATCCAGATATACCTTTTCCATGAAGTCTCACCGCCTTTTCAGCCAGGTACTTTAGAGAAAAACCTTTAAGCGTTTTTTCGATCTGTCTGGTCAGCTCGTCCCAGACTTCTTTCGAGGCGCACTTGCAGACCCGTTCACACTTTCTTCCTTTTCCATTCTTAGGAACGCAGCTTACCGATGATATGTCGCCTTCGAGGATCTTCACGGCCTCGTAAACGCTTATCTTGGAAGGATCTTTCGCCAGGATATATCCCCCTCTCGGCCCCCGCACGCTTTTTATAATGCCTTTGTTCTTGAGGGTGTTGAAGATCTGCTCCAGATAGACGATGGAGATCCTTTCTT
>JBHIBX010000089.1:0-5640 GCA_046759285.1 Candidatus Omnitrophota bacterium | reverse complement strand
GTCGAGCAATCCGGCACCACCCGCGACAGGATAGAAGCGGTCATGAGCATCAAAGGAGCAAGTTTTAAGTTAGTGGATACCGGCGGGTACATGATGAAAGACAGGGACGAGCTTTCTTCGCAGATCAAGGATCAGATAAATCAGGCCATGGAGGAGGCTTCCGTCATCGTCATGGTGACTGATTCCATAGCCGGCAACTTACCGATGGATAAAGAAGTGGCTTTTATTCTGAGAAAATTCGGAAAACCCGTGATACTCGTTGCGAACAAAACCGATAATGAAAAAATCGAAAATAACGTGCTGGAATTCTACCAGCTTGGATTTGGTGATCCTGTGGCTGTCTCCTGCCTGCACAGGAGAGGAATAAAAAGCCTCAAGGATTATATCTATGAGTCAATAAAGGACTTAGCGGAGCGCAAACTGGAGCACGCCCTTCTTAAAATAGCCATCGTGGGAAGGCCGAATGTAGGAAAGTCGTCTTTCGTGAATAATCTGCTGAAATGTAACCGCGTCATAGTCAGCGAGACTCCGGGTACGACAAGGGATTCTATCGACACGCACTTCAGTTACGAAGAGAAGGATTACACGCTGATAGATACCGCCGGCATCCGCCACAGAAGGAAGATCAAGACCGCGGTGGACACTTTCAGCATCATGCGCGCGAAAGAAGCAATAAAAAGAGCGGATGTTGCAATAATTCTGCTTGACGCGGCGGATGGAGTCACTAAAGACGATCTTGACATACTGGGCTTTGTGGAGGAGAACGGAAAAGGGTGTCTTATATTTGTCAACAAATGGGACCTCGCTGAAAAGACGGAAGGCGTGACAATGGAGGATTACACCAGGCACCTCGCTTACGCGGCGAACCGGCTTAACGTGTATCCTGTAATATTCGGTTCTGCCAAAACCGGGAGGAATGTCCTGGAATGCCTTTCAGCCGTAAACGTGCTTGACGCGAATCTTGATCTTAAGGTTTCCACGCCGTATTTGAACAAGCTTTTTGAGAAGAACGACCCTTCAAGAGTCCCGATCCCGAGAAGAAAGAAAAGACCGAATTTTCTATATGCCACCCAGACAGGGCAGAGGCCGGTCGAGTTCAGTATTTTTGTCAATGATCCATCAGCCGTTCTTATGGCGCATTTACGCTTTATCGAAAATTTACTCAGAAGCGATCTTCCGCTGCAAGGAATTCCTGTTAAATTGAAGGTGAGAAAGTCGCGGAAAGGGAAAAAATGATCTATGTTATTTTAGCGGCGATTGCTGCCTATTTTTTAGGAGCGATTCCGACAGGCTACATTTTTGGAAGAGTTCTGAAAAATATAGATATCCGGGAGCACGGGAGCGGAAACGTGGGCGCGACGAATGTGTTCCGCACAGTAGGCAAGGTTCCCGGAATAATCGTTCTTGCGATCGATGTTTTGAAAGGATTTTTGGCGGTAACGGTCTTGCCGCTGTGCGTCAAAACCATTTTTCCAGATGTTTTGCTGCCAGCTTACACGTACATTTTACTGGGAGTCTCGGTTATAGCGGGACATATTTGGACGGTCTTTTTGAAATTCAAAGGCGGCAAAGGCGTAGCGACAACAGCAGGTGTTATGGCCGGACTCGCGCCTCTGATCCTGGCGGGAAGTTTTCTGGTGTGGGTGGTCGTTTTTGCCATATGGAGGTACGTTTCACTGGCCTCCATATGTGCCGCTACAGCGCTTCCGATCTTTGCAGTGATTTCGGGCAGGGATCTATCATTCGTCATATTCTGCGCAGTCCTGTGCCTTGTGGGGGTTTATAGCCATAGGTCCAACATTCTAAGGCTGATCCGCGGGAAAGAGAAGAAATTGCTGTAAAATGGAAAAAAGTAAGATATTTTCCCTTGCATTCCAAAAAATTTGTAGTATACTAAATAGAGTTAGTATTTAAAAAAGGAACATTTGATGTTCCCTTTTTTGCCTAACTAAATAACGACTTTTAAAAAGTTTTAATCTGGAGGAGCCATGAAACATCTTGTTCTTCGTAATGTTCTTGGACATAACCCGCGCAAGCATGAAGTGTCTATAGAAGAGATAAGCGATCGTCCCAGGAACAAAATATCCCGTAAAATAATCACGAAATATTTCGTAAAGGAAAGATATGATTCAGAAAGTCTGGACGACTTAAAGGGGTGGATCGAACTTGACAGGAAGGGCGAGAAACCGCTGAATTGCCATGTATTGACAACAATAAATACGCGGACAGGGGAAAGCAAAGTGGTATGCAAGGCGCTTGGAGTATTTTACCTGGTATACGGGTTAACGGTATATAAGATCGTGTTCGTCAACGAGATAAAGATACAGGTATTGGAAGAGAAAAAGGTAAGAAAATGAAGATACATTTAGCTAAAAATTTTGCACATCTAACGATGTTTGCTGCAGCTTTATGGAAACTGAGTCTGTTGAAATGGCAGATGATAGTTCTTGAGATATTGCACAGGCATTGATCGACAGAACGTCTATATCCACGTGTAACCTCCAAAAAGGGGCGGCAAATTGCCGCCCTTTTGCTATATATAGCTCCAACATTGACTATAACTATTATATATGCTAAACTCTTGTGATATTATGAGCAAGGCATGTGTCATAGGAGACGGTGGCTGGGGCACGGCTTTGGCGCTACTGCTGCACTCCAAAGGGGTGGATACTGTTCTTTGGAGCGCTTTTCCGGAATACGCTGATCATCTTAAGGAAAAGAGGGAAAACACAAAATTCCTCAAAGGCGTGAAAATTCCCTCTGATCTGAAGATAACCGCTAAAATCGAAGATTGCGCCGGGGCCGAATATGCCATTTTTGCAGTTCCCTGTAAATATCTGCGTTCGGTGATAGAGAAGTTTAAAGAAGCCTCGTTCTCCAATATTGTCAGCGCTACAAAAGGAATAGAGAACGGATCGTTAAAGCGGCCGTCCGAAATACTGGCTGAATATTTCAAGAATACTTGCATATGCGTTTTAACGGGCCCAAGCATATCGCATGAAGTCGCGCTCGGCATACCGACTACAGTGGTAATTGCTGCGCGCGAGGAGTGCAGGTTTGGAATTCAAAAACTTTTGACAACTGAGCACTTCCGCGTTTATACCTTAACTGACGTGACAGGCGCAGAGCTGGGCGGGGCGCTGAAGAACATTATAGCGATAGCCGCGGGTATTTCTGATGGACTGGGATTCGGCACGAATACAAAATCCGCTATTTTAACCAGGGGCCTTGCGGAGATAAGCCGTCTGGGCGTGAAAATGGGAGCGGAGAAAGAAACTTTTAGCGGATTAAGCGGCATTGGAGACCTGGCGACTACATGTATCAGCCCTTACAGCAGAAACCGCTGGTTTGGCGAGCAGGTCGGAAAAGGCAGAGCCATGGAAGATGTTCTTGCTGAGACCGAGATGGTTGTAGAGGGGCTTAATACTTGCAAATCGGCGTATGAACTTTCAAAGAAGCACGAAGTCGAGATGCCGATCACGGAAAAGATATACGAAGTTATATATCAAGGCAAGGATCCGAAGATCGCTGTCAAGGAACTGATGACGCGCGGTCTTAAAGAAGAAAATCATTAAAAGAGTCGGGACGTGGCGCAGCCTGGTTTAGCGCACTTGACTGGGGGTCAAGGGGTCGCCGGTTCGAATCCGGCCGTCCCGACCATTTAAGAGGGGACCATGAAAACCGTAAACATAGGAATCATAGGACTTGGCACTGTAGGAATGGGTGTCTATGACGCGATCCAATCCAACGGCAAGCTCATTGCCGAGAGGACAGGTGTGTCCCTCCAGATCAAGGCGGTATGCGATAAGGATAAAAACGCCCTTGATAGCATCGAAGCGAAAAAAGGCATGGTCAAGACCGCGGACGCGAACGAAGTTCTTAAAGAAGATGACATCGATATTATTGTCGAGCTCATAGGCGGAGTCAACCCGGCCAAGGATATCATATTGGATGCGCTTAAGAAGAAGAAACATGTTGTTACGGCGAATAAGGCACTTTTATCCAGCCACTGGAAAGATATTTTCAGCGCGGCCTCGGAAAATAAAGTTTTCGTGAATTTCGAAGCCAGCGCGGGAGGGGCTATTCCCGTGATAAGGGCCCTTCAGCAAAGCCTCGTTGCGAACAAGCTAAGCACTGTCTATGGCATCCTGAACGGGACGACGAATTTTATTCTGACCGAGATGTCGGAAAAAGGCTCTTCTTTCGACCAGGCGCTCGCCGTTGCCCAGGAAAAGGGAATAGCGGAAAAGGATCCCGAACTTGATATCAGCGGAAAGGACAGCGCCCATAAACTGGCAATACTGGCGCTTCTTGGTTTTGGGATAGATGTATCGCCTGATGATATCTATACCGAAGGGATTGCCGACATAGGGCCCCAGGATATTAGTTATGCGAACAGGTGGGGATATAGCGTGAAGCTCCTTGCTATCGCTAAAGAGACCTCTGAAGGTGTGCAGCTCAGAGTTCACCCCACTTTACTTTCCTCGTCCCATCTTCTTTCGGACGTAAGAGGAGTGGACAACGCGATCTTTATAAGGGGCGACCTTGTTGGCGAGTCTCTTCTTTTCGGCAAGGGAGCGGGAAGAAAACCTACCTCCAGTTCCGTGATGGGAGACATTGTCGAGATTGCAAGGCATGTTGCGTTTTTCGGCAAAAGCAATCCGTTTCCTTATAACTTGAATTACGCTTCCGGGTCAAAGAACATCGGCAAGATGGAGGAGCTTTCTATATCGTATTACCTGAGGTTTTCCGTCATTGATAAGCCCGGCGTTCTGGCCGGGATTTCCTCCGTGCTGGCGGAAAACAACATCAGCATCGCCAGCGTATCCCAGGAAGAAAGGAAAGAAGGGGAGACGGTGCCCGTTATAATCCTTACTCATAAGGCCGAAGAAGGCAAATTGAGGAAAGCCATATCCAAAATAGATTCTCTGGATTACGTTACCGATAAAACGGTTATCATCCGCAGGGAGGAATAGGAGCGAAATGGGAGTCATAGAACGCTACAGAGATTTGCTGCCTGTCAGCGATAAGACGCCGGTCATAAGTGTTGGGGAAGGGGATACCCCTCTCATAAAAGCCGACCAGATAGCCAAAAGAATAGGACCCGGGTATAATGTGTGGCTGAAATACGAGGGACTTAACCCTACCGCCAGCTTTAAGGACCGGGGGATGACAGTAGCTGTTTCCAAGGCGATAGAAGAAGGTTCGAGAGCGGTTGCCTGCGCTTCGACCGGTAACACGTCCGCTTCTGCCGCGGCTTTCGCGGCTAAAGCGAAGATCAAATGCATAGTGATCATACCGGAAGGGGCGATCGCGCTCGGGAAACTTGCTCAAGCTCTTATCCACGGCGCCAAGGTTATCGCGATAAGAGGAAATTTTGACGAAGCCTTAAAGATCGTTTGTGAACTTACGGATAAATATCCTATAACTTTGGTAAACTCCATCAATCCTTACCGGATCGAGGGTCAAAAAACGGGCGCTTTCGAAGTATGTGATTCGCTGGGCCATGCGCCGGAATATCACGCTTTACCTGTCGGAAATGCCGGGAACATAACTGCTTACTGGAAGGGCTACAAGGAGTATAAAGACGCAGGCAAGATCGATAGCCTGCCCAAGATGCTGGGTTTTCAGGCTGCCGGA
>JBHIBX010000088.1:0-5647 GCA_046759285.1 Candidatus Omnitrophota bacterium | reverse complement strand
TAATAGACCGCAAAGGGCGCATTGTCGAAAAGTACGTGGGATACCGCAGCAAAGAAGTTTTTAAAGAGGCGATTAAGGACCTTTTATAGTTTCCTTAAAAGATAAACGAAATGGGCGCATACCTCAAGGATGACATATCTATTGTTCTCGGCGGCGAAGCAGGGCTGGGGATACAAACGATTGAACAGGTTCTGACGAAAGTCCTTAAGCTTGACGGGTATAATGTTTTCGCCGCGAAAGAGTACATGTCTCGCATTCGCGGCGGAAGCAATTCCATTGAGATAAGGGTATCTTCAAAAAAAGTATCGGCTTACGTCAACAGGATTGATATACTTATTCCGCTCGATAAAACCGCCATTGCGCGTCTTAAAAAAAGGATTTCACCCAAAACAATAGTGCTTGGCGATAAAGAAGTGCTTGCTACGGAACTGGATGTATTAGACATACCTTTTTCCAGGATCGCCAAAGAGGTCGGAAATGTTATCTATGCCAACACTGTTGCGGCCGGGGCTATCTCGGGCTTTTTTCAAATTGAACCCGGGACCCTTGAAGGTTTTCTAAAGGATTACTTTTCCGGAAAAGATGAAGAAACTGTCCGCAATAACATCGAGGCGTCCAGAAAGGGTTACGAGATAGGACTCGACCTATCCCGGAAAGGAAAAGTAACAGTTGATGTTAAAAAGGATGTGAATGTCAAGAAAGAACTCTTTTTTAACGGCGCTGAGGCTGTAGGAATGGGGGTGATAGCTGGAGGCTGTGATTTTCTATCTTCTTATCCCATGTCGCCGGCCACCAGTGTTATGGTTTTTCTCGCCGGGCGTTCTAAAGAATTCGGAATTGTTGTCGAGCAAGCAGAAGACGAGATAAGTGCGATAAATATGTGCCTTGGTGCTTGGTATGCCGGAGGGAGGGCGATTGCATCAACTTCCGGCGGCGGATTTGACCTGATGACGGAAGGTTTAAGTCTTGCCGGAATTATTGAGAGCCCCATTGTGATTCATATAGGACAACGGCCCGGTCCTGCCACCGGCCTGCCAACGAGAACCGAACAGGGGGATCTGGAGCTTGCTCTCTATGCCGGTCACGGCGAATATCCCAGGATCATTTTAGCTCCGGGAACGCTTGAAGAAGCTTTCTATCTTACCGGCAAGGCCTTTGACCTCGCGGATAAATACCAGGCGCCTGTCATTATTCTTACCGATCAGTTTCTCATGGATATGTATTATAATTTCAGTTCACTGGATTTGCCAAAAGCTCCTCATAAAAAACATATTGTTAAAACCGGCAGAGATTATAAAAGATATAAGTTGACCAAAGACGGGATCTCACCAAGAGGCATGCCCGGTTACGGTGATGGGTTAGTGTCTCTGGATAGTGATGAACATGACGAAGAGGGCCACATTACCGAAGACTTTGAGCTCCGCGTCAAAATGGTGGATAAGCGACTTAAAAAACTGGAATCGATCAAAAAAGACATAGTCCCTCCGGCTCTGGGGGGTGATAAAAGGTTCAAAACTCTGGCGGTATGTTGGGGAACGACTTATAACGTCGTAAAAGAAGCGGTCGAGAAGCTGGGAAGAGACGATGTGGCTTTTCTCCACTTCAGCCAGGTCTATCCGCTTCATCCTGAGACTCTTGGTCATCTCGAAAAAGCGGAAAAGACAGTTATTATCGAGAACAATGCAACTTCGCAACTGGGAAAACTGATTAAATTGTATTTTGGGTTCGAGATCAAAGAAAAGATCCTGAAATACAACGGATTACCTTTTTCGGTCGAGGAGATCGTGAAAGGTTTAAAGGAAATTGCCGGTTAGGAGGATTTTATGGAAAATACGCCGCTTGATCTAGAGGGACTTGATATAGCGTGGTGTCCCGGATGCGGCAATTTTCCCATTCACAGTACCTTAAAGCAGGCTTTGTCGGAGCTTGGAATAAAACCGGAAAAGCTGGTGATGGTCTCAGGAATAGGCCAGGCGGCAAAGATACCGCATTATCTTAAGACCAATGTGTTTGACGGCTTGCACGGGAGAGCGCTTCCGCCCGCCACGGGAATAAAAGTCGCTAACCCTGAGCTTGTGGTCATAGCTGAGAGCGGCGATGGTGATATGTACGGTGAAGGTGGAAACCATTTTATACACACTATTCGAAGAAATCCTGATATCACTAACATCGTTCATAACAATATGGTATATGGTTTGACGAAGGGGCAGGCCTCTCCTACGAGCCAGATCGGGTTTGTAACTCCGGTGCAGGTTGCTGGCGTTTTTCTTGAACCGTTTAATCCCCTGGCTGTCGCTATTGCTCTTGATGCCTCATTCGTGGCAAGGGCTTGCGCTGGAGATAGGGACAAGACTAAAGAAATAATAAAAAAAGCCATACAGCATAAAGGGTATGCACTTGTGGATATATTTCAGCCATGCGTTACTTTTAATAGACTCAATACCTATGAATGGTTCAAGGCGAATACTTATTATCTTGACGATTCGCACGATACACGTGATAGGGCAGAGGCGTTCAAGAGGGCCATAGAAGACGACAAGCTTCCTTTAGGAGTATTCTATGAAAATCCCGAAAAAACAACCTTTGAAGAAAATCTGATACCCTATCGGGAAAACAAAGAACCTATCTATAAAAGGGAGCTTGATGTTAAAAGATTAAAGGATCTTGTGGATTCAAAAAGAAATTAACTAAAAATATGAGAAAGAATCTTGTTGTCGGCATTTTAAAGGAAGAAAAAAACGAATGGGAGAGGCGCTCTCCTCTTACGCCATCCGACGTCAAATGGCTCGTTAAAAGAGGGATCGACGTAGAGGTCGAGTCAAGCCCCATCCGCGTGTTCAGGGACCAGGCCTACCGGAGAAGCGGGGCAAAAGTGGTAGACAAGATCAACAAAGCCTCACTTCTTATGGGAATAAAAGGTCCGTTGCCAGAGAAAGTGCAGCGCAATAAAGTCTATATGTTCTTTTCTCACACCGTAAAAGGTCAAAAACAGAACATGCCTTTATTGGAAAAGGTCTTAAAAAGCGGGGGAACCCTTGTAGATTACGAAAAAATCACCGACGTTGACGACAAGAGACTGGTTTATTTCGGGAGATTCGCGGGGATATGCGGCATGGTAGACAGCCTGTATTACCTTGGGAAAAAATTGAAATGGAAAGGAATAAATAATCCGTTTGTGCGCCTTAAACCGTCCTGGGGATATGGATCGCTTGAAGAACTGAAAAAGGATATGCGGAAGCTGGGGAATCATATTCGTCACAAAGGTCTTGATGACAGGATATCGCCGTTTGTTATCGGTATAACCGGCCATGGCAATGTCAGCAGGGGCGTCCAGGAGATTCTTGAATTGTTAAACCCTGTTGAGGTTCACCCCAGGGATATGGCGAAGTTTATAAAGCATCAGAAATATGTCCATAACGAGATTTATAAGATCGTTTTCCTTCGGGAAGAGAAGCTTCGCGCCAAGAACGGCAAGGGGTTTTATTTTGAAGAATACCTGGAACATCCGGACAAATTTAAGTCAAATTTGGACCAATATATTCAGCACCTGAACATATTGGTTCATACGAGCTACTGGGACGAGCGTTATCCAAGAATAGTCTCTAAAGATATGATCAAGAAAGCTTATGGGGGAAAAAATTTTCGTCTTGAGTTTATATGTGACATCTCTTGCGACATTGGCGGATCGATTGAGTTTACTTATAAGGCCTCGGCACCGGACCATCCGACTTACACTTATGACCCGAAAAAGGATGCGTATAAGGATGGTTATAAAGCTGATGGAATTACTGTTCTTGCTGTCGATAATTTGCCGGCGGAATTGCCGAAAGATTCTTCCGACAGCTTCAGCGTGCTTGTACGCGATTATGTGTATCAGCTTGCTGCGCACGGGATCAAGGATGTAACTAATCATATTGCTATTCCAAGGGAAATACGCAAAGCTGTTGTTGTGCAGGAAGGGCGCCTTACAAAGGATTATAAATATTTAAGGAAACATCTAAAATAACGCGATGAAAAGGAATAAAAGGAAAATCACAATATTGGCTATCGGCGATCGGGCCGATTATGATTCTTACAAGAAGCTTAACAAGGAAAAGAGGTTTATCGTTGAGCAGGGCTTTGACTATAAGACTGTTCATTATAAGCAGTTTTTAGAAGGCCGGATCCCCGAGATCGATACCGAAAAGGTCATTATTTTTGCTTTTTTTCCCTTTGCTTACTGGGATAAATATATCGAGCACCGACATTATCGCGGCATATATGGTAATCACACTTTTTATAAAAAATTCAATCGGTTTTGCCAAAGAATAGTTGATATAACAAAAACGCTTTTACCCGACAAAGAGATCTTTTTCGTTAATAATCCGCTCCTTTCGTCTTTTTACAGGGATAAAATGGTTGTAATGGATGCCCTATCGAAAAATGGCGTAACTGTTCCCCAGATGTTCAGGACAAGACGCATCAGGGATATTAACTCTCTTCTTGAAAACGGTCATAAGCTTTTCATTAAACCCAGATGCGGTTCGATGGGGAAAGGCATAACTTTTTTGCAGTTGGGAGACTGGCAGACCAACTTTAAGTTCAGGAATAATAAGATCATCAGCAAAAAATCTGACTATGGGTGGCGTTTTCGTGAAATAACGGGCAATACGGCTTTCTTGAGAAAACTGCTCAAGAAGGACGTATTTATGGAAGAGGCGATAGACCCGATGAACATGAGGGGCGATAGGGTGGATTTCAGGGTCTATACGTTCCTGGATAAGGTTCTTTATGTCTATCCCAGAAGAAACGCAATAGATGAAGTTACCACAAACATTTCGCAAGGTGGAAGGGGTGATCCGTCCCTTTTGGATTTTATACCTGAGAAATTAGTCAAAAAGATCAAAAGAATGGCCCTTAAAGCCACGAAAGAACTAAAACTGGATTTTACAGGGATAGACATTATAGTTGACAATAACTTGAAAAATGTCTATGTGGTGGATGTGAACATGTTCCCCGGTTTTCCCAAAAGGAAGACTTTTAACCTGAGTCGCAATATGATCATCGAACTAAAGCGCCTGACCAAAAACGGTGCTAGTCGCTTCGAAAAGCCAAGTTAGATCGCATCATTTTTCCCTTGTATTGTCGCAAAAAATTGATAAAATAATCCCCTAATCTAAAGTTTTGGACGATAATAATATATAAGCAAAGGAAGGAAGAAGGTATGATCAGCTACAAGGATTTAGGCCTTGTGAACACAAAAGAGATGTACGCTAAAGCCGTCTCTGGCAAATACGCCATACCTGGATACAATTTCAACAATATGGAGCAGATACAGGCCATCATAACAGCCTGCATGGAAACAAATTCTCCCGTCATCTTGCAGGTCTCCTCGGGGGCCAGAAAGTATGCTAATGAAGTCCTTTTAAGATACATCGCCTGGGGTGCGATGGAGGTCATAAAGAGTGCGGGCTCGGAAATACCGGTTGCTTTGCACCTGGATCACGGGGACGCGTATGAGCTTTGTGTCTCCTGCATAGAATCGGGCTTTTCTTCAGTGATGATAGATGGCTCGGCCCATTCTTTTGAAGATAATATCGTGCTTACCAAAAAGGTCGTGGATTTTGCTCACAAACATGATGTCAGCGTTGAAGGGGAGCTTGGCGTG
>JBHIBX010000087.1:0-5742 GCA_046759285.1 Candidatus Omnitrophota bacterium | reverse complement strand
GTCCCGCAGAACGCCGAAGGAAAATTGCTGCAATCGGACCGGCCTGTTATCTGGACAGAAGGAAAAACATTATGGACGAGCGGCCCTTTCTCGGTGGAGATAATGATCGCATTGGCGTTCATGGAGTAGCCGTTGATGTACTTCCGCATTGTAACAAGCTGATACGAGTATTTTCTTCTCAAACGGTTATATTCTTTCTCTTCACGAATAAGAAAAGTGAAATTGCCGCTGGAACCATAAGGAAACTGTATGACAAACGGCAGGGATAACTCTTCTTTTAGCTCCCTGAATGTTACGCTTCCCAATCTTTCTATCCTGCCCTTGATCCTGGGCAGGGAAAGCTTGGACAGATTTCTGTGAAGAAGGAGTTTATTGTCAAAATGTTTTTTTAGCTTTTCAGGCATCGCGTATATCCGGGGTTTTGATAATAAAGAACTGCCGTCAGTCTCAAGCTTCTTCACGGAACGATAACATAAAATATTCACCGGTCTCTTGAAACTGTTCAGGTACTCAAAAATTTCGCGCCCAAGAGAACCCTTGAAGCTTTCGTTAAGGTCCTCATTGGACCAGTCTTTGCGTATACCGTGCCGCTTTTCCACGGAAAAGACGTCCTCCTCACGGAAGTAGTAACGGATATCCGTTCCGTAATCGCAGCTTATGATGAAGTCTAACGGCAGAACCCGGTTTATCCCTAGTCCGTCATGCGCCCGCTGGCCCATCCAACCCCAGGGCCCGTATTTGTCTTTTAAGTATCTGGCTATATCCTTCATGGTTTTATAAAGTCCGGCAAATATTTCGGGGGCTTGAGCATCCCCCTGTCAAGCAAGTCCCTCACGACTTCCACATCTCCAAGCCCAATTTTCCCTACATAAAGGATACTCAAATCTCCATGATTTTCAACATATTTACGTATCTTTGGCCAACCACTGATGTAATGAAAATCGCGGGGGAAACCGCCTGGGTTCGAGGTATCCTCTATCCCTCTTTTAGCCCTTTCTGCCAATCTGTACGCCAGATAATCCGGAAAATATTCCTTAAGAGCAATAAACATATCATAAAATGAGCTCTTAAGGCAATGATCTGCCGCCAGAGTCCTGCCCGCGTACAGCTTCATCTGTCTGGTGTCGATCTTGAAACAACCGGTCGTCTCTTCGGCCAGTATCGCAAGCGCCTCTTCCGTCTCATCATAACCGGCAAGACCGTCCCGGAAGATCTTGTATGGCTGCCGGTCCCCATTGATGCCTCTATAAACATGGACCTCTACTTCGTGGATCTTTAGTCTCTCCACTTCATCTGCCGTATAATTGATCCCTGAATTGATATAAACCGTCCTGTCTTTCGCCGAAACCGTTATCTTGGGTATGATCTTTCTGCTTAAATGAACATTCCATTCAATGCCTTTGTCATCAAAACTTCTCTGTAAGACAGAAGCCATCTTCTCGGGGCTAACGATCTCTTCCGGGTAGACATACCCCTGATCCCTGCTTTCGGAAAGGATCTTTTTCGCGATACCAAGACATTCCTCATCCGGGGAACCGTACAATTTTACGGCGCTTTCGCCAAACCGAGAATCATCGCTCTTGATCAGCTCCAGTTGTTCCTTAATGAAGTCGACCTTTCGGATAAATAATATGTGGGTCGGGTCATTTTCGTCAAGAGCGGAACGCGTCTCCCTGAGCCACCTTTCCTGGTAAAAAAACTGGATTTCCTTATATTTGAAAGTCGGGTTGTAAACGTCACCTTTTGCGAGACTTGAAAAAAATTTCTCCTCCTCCTCTTTCTGGTTTAGAGGGGTCAGATACGAGTAAAAATCTACTTCTCTCGTTATCTCGCTAATGCGATTATCTATTCCATTCAGGTCAATCATTTTAACGTGGTTTTCCGATTGGCATTATGTATACGGGAACGTCCCTTACCGACCCTATAACCTTCGCTACTTCACGGTCTGTGAAAGCGCCTAGCATTAGGGTGCCTAGCCCCAGAGCATGCGCTTGAAGGTGCACGTTCTGGCCGAGGTGTCCCGCGTCCATCGGGACATACCTTATTCGTCCGCGTTCGCCATACCTGAAGGTGGTTCTCTCAAACAAAGCCGTGATAACAATTGTCGCCGGGGCCCGGTCTATCATGCCCTGGCCATATGAAGCTCTCATGAGGTCCCGCCTAACATCACCCTTTTTAAGGAGAGTGATGGAATTCTCCCTCCAGTTATAGCGATAGACTCCCGGTTCCAAGCCGGTTACATTACCCGCGACAAGATATATCTCCAAGGGGTATGCCGCGCCTGCTGAAGCGTAAGCCCGCGTGGGACCGGTCACTCCGTCCACTGTCTTTCCTCCCGCGGCCCAGAGAAGCTGTGATACCTCTTCCAGGGAAAGGGGTTCGTCCGTAAAGCTCCTGACGGATCTCCTTTCAAAGATCGCCTGCTCAACGGACATTTCACTCTCATATTTTGGATCAGGGAGCTTTACCACCTCACCTCTTCCTTGAGTAAAACCGATCCCCGAAATAAAAAACACAGTTACCGCAAACAGTAAAAGAATCCTGAAGGTTCTTCCAGTCATATCTCCCTCTTCGTTGTTTTTTAAAGTATATGATATTTACTTTTCAAAATCAAACCAGTCTTCTTCCAGAGCCCTTCCGGTTCCATGCAAAGATATATCCAGCAGGGAGTGTCAAAGGATCTGATCCAATTTATCATTTTATTATATATATCAATACGTACTTTTCTAGGATAGCGAAGCTTGCCGTCAGTATCAATAAAAAACTCGCCCTGATAGAACATGAGATTATCCCCAAACCTCTGTTCAGCGGCCTGTTTAAGACCGGGAGTGTAACGAAGTGTTCCAAGGCTTATCCAGGCAGTGTTTGCACGGATCGCTTCTTTTGAAAAGATCTCCCCGACAACAGCCTTATAATCGTCTTCCCAGCCGGGATAATGTACTATCGGGTCAAAATGAAACCCGACCTTGTAGCCTCTTTCGGCCGCCCGCAGAGCGGCATCTATCCTCTCCGAAACGCTTGAGCCTCCTTTTTCGTACTTCTCGGCAATTTCTATAGTGTTCATGGACCAGGATATGACAACATTTTCATGCGGATCTTCGCTTAAAACGTTATCGATCTGACTTATTTTTGTCTTAAGTTCGAGGACAAGGTTGCGTCTTTCACGAAAGAAAGGAATAAGACGCGATGAATACGCAGTGTATCTGTCAAAAGCAAGGGAATCTGTAAATTCGCCGGTACCTATCCTTGTTCTCTTTCTCACCTTCCTATTAAACTGTTTTATATGATCATAGTATTCCTCGATATTGGCGGGAAAAATTATGCCGGGAGAATTGCTGTACATCTGAAGATAGCAGTAGGAGCAATCGATGGGACAGCCAAATCCGAGATTAAGGATCCAATACCCGCACCTTTTATACCCTTTCGTGCAGGGGCACACCTTTATGAAGGCGGATTTATTTCGCACAAGGAATATGCTCTCCCGCCTTGAATTGTAAAGCTTTGTCGGATCTTTTTCGGGAAGCGCTTCAAGTCCCTTCCTGAGGCTGCCTATCGGCACAACTTCCGCCCCGGGAAATTGCCGCGTAAAAGCACCGGTCCATTCGAGATCCTTTACGCTATCCTCGACAAAGATCCTTATGGGATCCAGCTCAAAATTCCAGATGGGGCACTCTTGACGCTCCTCATCGATCTTAAGCGGCATAAGGTGCGGGTTGTCTTCCAGGGTGATGGTCGGATATCGGATCTTCAAAAGCTTTTCTTTGAACCTATGGAAGAGCTCGCCCCTGCCTTCCTCTAAAGAGGCGTCTAACTCGGCCTGTTCAAGGACATCCGGAGGCGCAAGGCCTTGGGCGCAACATATCTCAAAAATGAGCCTTACAAGTTCATTTCTTTTGTTTACGCCAAGTTTTATCGGGAGCCTCTCTTTAAGAAGGGTTTCTATTTTCGCTGCAAATCTCTTGTTATCCGCGATAGTCATGAGATTTGGGCTTTCTATTGATTTTCGATTTTTTCGGCGAGCGATTCAAGGACATCGATCCCTTCAATCAGTGTGTCGTAGAGGATTTTTCTGCAGGATTCCCCGCCCTCGAAGGTCTTTTGGGACATTTCCCACATTTCCCTTAGCTCGGGCTGTGAGATCGCGCTGCCCGCGATCCTGTTCGTCTCTTCCAGTTCCTTGAAAGTGAACTGCGTGCAGCCATCAAGATACTCCAGGGCTTTCCTGTACCTGGTGGCTCTTTCCCTTGCTTCGCGTGCTGCCTTTTTCCCCGCGTCACTGGGCATGATTTTCTCCGGTAGTACTATTTCCCTCTTCTTCTGCCGAATTCAAGATAGAGAAAAGTGGAAAACAAGAGCACACTAACCACAAGAAAAAGCAGATAATCCGTGAGCTCCGCCCCTTCTATTACCACATTGGAATAGAAGCCCCAAAATAATAGCGCGGACAAAAAGCACAATACCACACGGACCAGCATTTGCTGCTGTCTATTTAATCCATTGAACCATTTTTGCAGCATTCTAAATCCCCCATTTGGAACACAGTGTATATAGTATATCTTATAGAGGGGCGGGTGTCGAGGACAGAACAACATTCAGGTGGGTCTTTGCCTTCATCTGGCCGCTGAGATATATTTCCACTCTGTACCTGCCTGCTCTCGGAAGAAGAAGGTCGGAGATCCTGCCGGTAACAACGTGTTCGTGATAAATATTCTTAAGTTCGAATTCATTCTCCAGCTCCAGACTACTGAAGATCTCAAGTGAATTTTCGGGGCAGATGATCTTGATCTCCTGTTTAAGGCCGGGGCCCTGACCATCGCCCCATTTGGTGACAACATAAAGCTCTTTCTTTACGGCGGGTATAGAACTGACGTGGATAGTTTTAAATTCGCCTTCGTAGGTGTTTAGCCCATAATCATCAACATATACATTGTTGCACAGAAGCAGGCTTTTGAGCGTAGGCTCTAAGACGACTAATCTCTTTGAAGCGCTCTCCCTACTTTCAGTATTCGTTATTGTTTCGCAATAAACAGACATATTTAGAAAATAATTATAATGAAGATTTCCAAAAATGCAAATTTTAGAAAATAAAGGGGTGGGTTTCAGCTGACTAAAAGACTGCTTTAAGCTTGATGCCGATCACATTCCAATCGGTCCATTTATTTCTACTTCCTTCCAACGTCTGCCAGATGTAATAAAGGTCGGCCTTGAGGTATTTGAAGGGTTTAAAGCCTACTCCCGCATAAACACGGTTTCGGTTGATCCCGCCGCCGGCGAAATCCAGGAACACTTCGTCCGCTACATAAGGCTGCACATCAAACTCTTCCCATTTCCAGGGAAAATAGAGGGACAATTTATTTCTGTATCTCCAGCCGTCTTCTTTGCCCTCGAGCCTGCGCCATTCAAATCTGTTCCTGTTCTTGAACTTGAAATCCGACCATTTCCATTTAAGGGTTCCGTTGAGGTGAGGCCTGTTTTCTTTCTTCCATTTACCCTTTTTCTTTCCCCAGACCTGGCGGTAATTCACGCCCAGATCAAGGTTTTCATTGGTCTTAAAGGTAATTCCGCCGTCTATATGATCGTAATATATGACTCTAACGTTGTCTCCAAATCTGGATTCATTTTCAACTTTTACTTTCAGGTTGTCATTCAGCTTCTTTTCCACGGCCTGGGTGCTCCAGATCTGCAAATCACCATCGTCGAAAGCGAAAGCGGGTAAAGCCAGAAACTGACTTAAAAAATAGG
>JBHIBX010000086.1:0-5763 GCA_046759285.1 Candidatus Omnitrophota bacterium | reverse complement strand
AGATTCACACAGAGCGCACTTGAGGATGGTTTTGGGAAGGGCATTTATCAATGATCCGGGATTGATCAATGAAATGATTCCGGTAATAGAAAATGAAAACGAACCATATCATGTGCGCTTGTCCTTAATTAAGGCTATGGAGAAAGTAGACGGCGATTACCCTGCTTTGTTCAGTAAAATCGTCGACGAAATAGGGAAGGTAAAAAACACTTGCCTGAGGGCGATCTTGGCGGAAGTTTTGCAGCGGGGCTTGAAGCGGGGAAGCTGTGTTGAAGAGCTGAGGATCGAGGACACACAAACTTTGCTGGACACGATGAAAAGGACCACCGAAGAGAAGAGGGGAAGCGACGATTCCGCGGACGCTGCTATTTCCCAAATCGAAAAATGTCTGAACTGGGCTTCTGCGAGAGACATCGCCAGGATGCTTGGTATAAACATAAAACTTGCCCGTCATCTTGTGGAACGGGGCGGTTTTGAGCGAATTCTTGGTAACGCCGGATTCAGGGACAGAATGAATAATCTCGCTTATAATTTGAACCGGGAAAGGACCTATCATTATCTTGAACCACGTCTCGGCGAAGACGAAAAGACAAGCCTGCTTGACATCCTATTTTCACTTGAAAGCGTGGACCACGCGAAAGCAGTATTTGACGAATTTTTCAGGAACGCCCCAGAGGATTATCAGATAGAAATATCAGAGCTTAATGAACTTTTGCAATACCTTACCATTGAGGACATGAAGGTCCTGATCCGTACAGTCAGGGATGATCCCAAAGCGGCCTACGATGCATTGTGCAAGAAAGTGAGCCAGAATGTCTCCTCCGATGATCCGCATGCTGATGTCATTGTGAAAAAAGCAATGTGGCGACTCCAGAACCTGTTTGTTTCACAGGAGAAGATCGGGCAGCTTGGTCCGATCGTCGAGGCCCTTAAAGAAAACACGGAACTTCTCGAAAACCTGAGACGCATTCTTGAACACATAGAAAAGGCACAGGACGATAAGGAATTAAAGAAAGTGGCTAAAAGCCATGGGATAAGCAAGGAAGATGCTCGTATCGCTAAAAGGCTGGCAGAACGGGAAAACTTACAAATGGCAGAACTGGTGCTTGTCTTAAGTAAGATTGATAAAGCCAGAAGCTTTAGCGGCCTTGTTTCTGTAGCAGACGAAATGGGTGTGGATGTCGTAAAACTCTTTTTGTTCAAATTGGGCAGTATAACTTCTGTGAGCAAAGAAGACCTTTTTATTGACGCGTTTTGCACGCTGGATTTACTTGATACAAGGGATGGTGATAAACAGGACCTGTATGGCGAGCTTTCCAGGCAATATGGTTTTCTTCCCCTCCAGAGTAAAGTGCGCATATTTTTTGCCGTTTTATTCAGTCTTACTACAGATAACGACAGGATATGGGAGGCTGTGCAAGATCTAAAGAAAGGTAAGATGATAAGCGGGTTCAAAAGGCCTTTCGTCGAAAAATTCTTATCCGATGATATTTTTATTATGCCTTCAGAAGCGAAAACCGTATTTGAAGGCGTGACGAGTGCGTTTAATTTGGAACAGCACGACAAAAAAGAGGCCTATAAGCAGCTCAGGAATTTATTCAAGAACAGAAAATATTCATCGAAAAAATTGGATGTGGATAAGAATCCTATGGTGGTAAAAAGATTCCAAAGCATTGAGAAATTAATTAAATTATCCAGGTTGTCTGTATCACAGATCCCGCACGTGTTTTATGAACATGTGCTAAAAATGAAACTTGGAGTTGATGCCATAAAGACGTTCAGGGATTTTATCGACTTAGTGAATCACAGTCCGGATATGTGCAATGAGACCGGTGAACGCAAGCTTGAATTATACCAGAGAGTAAATGAATTTGTGTCCGTGGATCACAACGATTCGGGCAAGGTATTTACAAAACTTCTTAACATTTCAATAGAAGAAAGCGGAGGGCTAACTCCCGCGAGTACGAAGAAAGTTTTTGATCTGCTGGTGGTTTATCTGGACAAATTCGCCACTGTTTTGCGTTCTCATATAAAAGCTAATGGGTGTGAATACACAGAGGAAGTGTGTACCGAGATCAAAGCTTTATGTGAGGACGTTCTTCAAAACTTGTTGTCAGAAGGTCGTGTAAATCGTGAGAAAATAAAGCGAATAGAAGAACTGATCAAGGGAGAACAGATAAATGCCTTGGTTGCGCGTTTCCAGAGAGTCGTTGATATCGGAGATGAAAAGACCGCTCTTGAGGTGTTATCGAGATATGTTGATCAAAATCCAAGATTCAAGTGGACCGATATCCGCGATCGTGACATCCTGAAGCTTATTGACCTGTACCTGGACCGGATCGATGCCGGGCAGTATGCTAAAAAGTTTGAGGGGCAAAACGGGGTCAGTATATTAGCAGAATGGAACAAGCATGTATATGCGAATATATGGGGAGCATTACAAGCGGAAATGCGAGGTGAGTTCGAGAAATGGAAATATGAAGGCAAGGATGGAGATTATTTAGCAACCATAGACGAGATTATAAAAATAGAGATAGGCAAGTTGCCCGAAGAAGAAGGGGCCAAGGCACGCGGCATACTGGAAGCGGCAAAAGGGAAGACGCTGTATGAAAAGCTGCAAAATGCACCAGAACTCGATGAACTAAGGACCCTGGTCGAGAAGGTAAGGAAATGGGAGGATACCATAAGGTTCACTATATCCGGCGATGAAAAGGAATATACAGCAGAATTTACCGGTGATTTTTACACTCTTTTTAATATTGCAAATTCTGCCGAAAGATGGACTGCGTGCCAGAGCTGTGTCTACCCGAACGATCTTAACCGGGGACTCACCGGTTATGTGGTAAATGGCACAAATAAAGCAATAGTAATACTGGACGAAAACAAGCGGGTGATCACCCGGAGAATAGTTCGATTGCGGATAATGGAAGATGAGCTGGGAAACAAAAAACCGGTGATTTATGTCGAGGAAAACAATCAATTCGGTTCAAGGGGAATAAAAAAATTATATGAAGTTCTCGATGCCTTGTCCCAGAAGACAGGTTTGCCGATTGTAATGGCTCGGGTCCGGCCTTCGGAAAGCGCTCCGAAAGAGGGAAGGATAAGGGTTGGGAAGCTCGTTCTATTCCGCGGCCGTTCAGAATTCGACTACTCGGATAGTTATGGGCATAGAATAAAGAAGGAACAGGGCCATGTCGCCCATGGATTGTTTAAGCAGAAAGATGCCGAGATAAATGTAGTTCCACGAGTCCAACTGCTGGAAATCAGGAAAGACGCAGAGAAAGAACCCCCCTCCGCCGCCACAAAATGGCTCAAGAGACTGACTCCGGGGATGCTTGCGCCGATCCGCAATCTTGTTGTCGCACCTGTAGTAGAAGAGCCGATATATAGGCTCGGCCTTCCGCTTCTTATTTCGGTGGTTTTTGTGGTTCTTTTCGGTGAAGCGTTTGCTTTCAATCCGGTAACGCTGGGTTTTTATGTCGCACAGATCATATCGGCAATAGTATTCACTTTGCACCACGAAAAGGGTGAAAGGGCGCCTCCTATTGTAGTTTCTTTGATAAATATTGGTATCCTCCCTTTAATCACTCCAAACGCGTTCGTTTTCCTTCTTCTTGCAATACTTTCACACAGTATCGTAAATCTTATCTTCGGAGGTGCAAAACCCACATCTGAAGAGATCGCCGAAAGGCTTAAACAAAAAGCCCTGAATAATCCTGAAAGTTTAACATTGGAAGAGGCCATCGATACAGTACTCATTCATTTTGAAAATACAAGCGTTTTATTAAAAGCCTCAAAGCGTCTTACTGAATTTGATCCTTCCTATACGCTGAAAAAGATCGCTGCCAGAGCCCTTGCTGAAAAGGATGCCGGCAATTTCAATAAGTATATGCGCGCTATGTCGAATGTGATCTTGGGAATGGCGGGTAGGCTTTCAGAAGTTGATTCCCAGGCGGTTGAGGAAATACTGTTAGATTGCATTGAATACAGCAATAAATTTCAGGATGAGGGAAAAGCAGCAAAACTTCAGGCAATAACTAATTTCAATTCGTTTTCGAAGTTTACAAGATTTATCTATCATGACAAAAAGAGAGTTTCGAAAGCACTGCCTTCTATACTGGAATTTCATGAAAAGGATTTGTTCGAACATGCAGATGATAGAACAGAATGGACGTATAAACTTGGCAGATTTGGAAAGTTTCTAAGTCTTTTGAACAAATTGTTTGAAAAAGCAAATTTTGAAGAAATCCCCCCGGAATTTAAAGGTACGATAATAAGGATGCTCGAGAATCCTGCATTTATTGAGGATTACGAGATCAGGCTGAAGCTTCTCATGGTGCTCGAGAGCGCATTGCGGATCGAAAATAAAGAAAACATACAAACGGAAAAACGGGCAATAAGGAAGAAGTTACACGGCATGTTTCCCGGGAAAAGGGAAGAATTTTCCATGCGCCAACTGGATAATGCGGCTTCTGTGATGGATGAAATAAGAGAAGCATGGAATGTGTGGGCAGAACATTCCGGTGAAAAAGAATTTGATAATTTCATTGATAGGGCCATTAGCGGTATATGGAATGAAAGAAAACTCATCACAGAGCAAAAGATAAGATTTGAAATAGCGCTGAGAGATCTAAAGGCAAGACGCTTGGCATTAACTATGCATGCGCTAAAGATGGGTAAATTTTCAATAACTGATTGCGATCCACACGACTTATTAAAAACCATTACCGGTGTTGATTTCAGTCGAAACAACAGGGTAAAACTTCGCTATGATGCAAAGACGCCTTTTACTGTTTATTTTGAACTGGGAAGCAGGGAGGAATTTCTGAGTTTCAGGAGGGAATTGGATGAAGGACAGGATATGGGATCAGAACAAGGTGTTTACAAAAGTGATTATGGCATATCCTTCGGATTTAAGGATGGGAATGATGATCCTTTTGTGCATGAAGTGCAGCACGCCTTTTATGATGCAGTCGCTATACCCCCGGCGCAGCGGTTCAGATTGTCGAATAAAAAGCTAAATGATATGGCTAAGGATTTTTCGAACCTGGTATCCGAGGGTAAGTACGAAGAAGCAGAAGGCATTATTCACACTATAGCAGATATCGTAAAACGGGAAATGAGGGATGAGTTTATCGCATATCTTTTAGATGGAAGGCGGTTAAGCGATCACTTTTTATCGTACATGAAGGGTCTTGGTATGTATCGTGACAAGGGCGTGATAGTTCTAATGAGTGAAAGCATAGACGGGATCGGGGATACGGAAAAGAAGGCCCAGATGCGTGATTGTTTTAAAAAGGCGTTTGGTTCTCTTCATGATCCTAAAATCAAAGGCTATGTCTGCGAAACAATAATTGAAAATGAGGAAATAGCAAGCGATTTTATAAAGCTGGCCGGAAAAGAACATGCTATTGCGCTCTTGCACCTTATTCCGTTGAATAAATTGCACAGGCTGGTGCATTTATTCGACTATTACAAGGAACGTTACAAGAAAGGAATAGACGCTGATCTGGACAAGGTTGATGAGCTTATTGATGGATATGTTGCAGCACAGAAAGCCGTAGGCGGAAAGAGCTTCGAGGCAAGATTAAGAGAAGTTTATCGTGAATTTGAGGGAAAGAGGGATGATGCCGAGAAATCAAGGAGAATAACTGAGCTATTACAGGAGTCGGAATCAGATGGCAATGTTAACCTCAAAGTTAAGATATTTTCATCAATTCTTTCTGTGCTTTTCAAGGTCGGGAAAGAAGAGCAAGAAACGCT
>JBHIBX010000085.1:0-5783 GCA_046759285.1 Candidatus Omnitrophota bacterium | reverse complement strand
CGGGTCGTAAATGCAGAACTTTTTTTCCAGTCCGCGAGCCAGTTTTATCGCCCTGTCGGCCTCTTCCGGAAGCCTCCAGCGGAAAAGACCGTTCCCGACTACCTTCACCTGCATGAAAGTCCCCATGATCGGAACTGTCCTGCAATATTTGTAGGGTCTCCACAGCCACGAGCCGATTATTATCAAAAGAACCGCGAAGACCGCGACTAAAAGTTTTGCCAGATTACGAGCGCTTCTTGGCGCGAGCTTTTTTTCTATCGGAGAGATTATTACAGGCTTTATTTCGATAGGCTGTTTGACCTCGGGCATTACCTCTTTTCGCTTTTTTGCCGCCGCGGGCCTTGAAGGCTTCTTTACCTTTTTCGCAGCCGAAACTGTTTTCTTGCCTTTCTTTTTCCTGGTCTCTTTACCACTTTTTTTCTTGTCTTTCTTTTTCTCAGCCAAAACCACTCACCACCTTATCAATATCAACATGTCTCTCAATCATATCCATAACCAGATTTACCTTGTTTTTGTCCCTCAACTTGATCTTGACCGTGAGGTCATGCACTTTCGAAGCCACGTCATAAGTGGGGAACCAAGTAATGAGCGTCGGGATGGAAGTGTTCTTTAAAGCACTGTATACGCGCCGTGTTGGCCCCATACCGCCAGAGAGTATTAGTCCCGCTATTCGCTTGGGGGCCGTGAACCTGCCGGTATGCACCTTGATAAGAAGATTGATAAGATCGATCCTGTCCCCCGGAGTTATGACCATGCAATCGTCTTCAAGGTATCTGACGGCATCTTTTGCTTCCATAGCGCCTACCAGCACTTTCTTCATCTGCCTGTTCAGGTATTCCTCCCCGCACAGGACATGCATCCCCAGCTCTTCTTTGATATCACGCATTGTAGGGATATCCAATATTTCAAAATACGGCACAACACCAAGAACGGGGACCCCAAGACGGCTAAGCCCAATGCGAACGTACTTATCGATCTTCTTGTATTTGTGCTGCAGGACCTTGTTGACTATCACTCCCGCCAGTTTGACGCCGTGCTTATCAAAAAGCGCTTTATTGACCATAACCTCGTCGATCGGGTTGCCTATCCCACCAGACGATATAAGCATGACTTTTGAACCAAGCATCTTTGCCACAGCGGCATTTGAAAGATCAAATACGGACCCCACGTCCGCGTGTCCCGTACCCTCGATAATGACAACGTCCTTCCCTTCGGCGACACGGTTAAACGACTCCCGCATTTTAATAACGACATTCCTCGACACTTTTCCATCAAGGAACTGTTCGGTGTACCCTCTCGGAACTGCAATAGGCGACATGTCCGGAAGGGACGGGTGGAGATCAAAGATACGATTTATAAAAACCGTGTCTTCGTCGATTTTATGCCCCTCTTCCACCAAGTAATGCTGCCCGACAGGTTTAATAAATCCTATATTATCGAAACGTTTTCTAAGAACGGCTATAAGACCGAGGGACATCGTGGTCTTGCCGGTATTCTGCCGTGTCGCGGCTATGAATATACGTTTAGCGCGCCTTCCGAAAATCTTTTCCCAGACTTCCATGTATGATCTCATAAGAATGAATGTTCATCGCCGGGAAAAACGCCTGATTCCGTATCGCGCCTGAAAGCGGCAACGGCTTCCCCGATAGTTTCGCTCAAGTTTGCGTATTTTTTTACGAATTTAGGGGTAAACTTATCAAAATACCCCAGAATATCGTGGGTAACGAGAACTTGTCCGTCGCAATTGACCCCTGCGCCTATTCCGATCGTGGGAACGCGCAGCTTACGCGTTATCTTTTCCGCCAGCTGTTTAGGCACACACTCAAGGATAACGGCAAAACATCCCGCTTTTTCAAGCTGGAGTGCATCTTCCATAAGAATAGAGGCAGAATCAGCGTCTTTGCCCTGGACCCTGTACCCGCCGAGTTTACTTGCGCTCTGCGGGGTAAGGCCTATGTGTCCCAGAACCGGAATACCCGCTCGGGTTATAGCTTCCACTCGTGGACAGACCTCCTGCCCGCCTTCTACTTTAACTGCTTCACATCCCGCCTCCTGCACGAACCTTCCGGCATTGCGTACCGCGTCCTCGTCGCTCGCCTGATAGGACATGAAGGGCATGTCGCCGATCAAAAAGCGCGTTCAGTACCCCTGTGGACCGCTTTTGAATGATGTATCATCTCGTCCATCGTGACACTGACGGTATTTTCATACCCGAGCATGACCATACCGACTGAATCGCCGACAAGTATGGCGTCAACTCCAGCGCGGTCTATTATTTGCGCCATCGGGTAATCATAAGCGGTCAGCATGGTGATCTTCTCACCTGACTCTTTTTTGCGCTTAAAATCCAGTATTGTTACTTTATCGTTCGCCATCTTAAAAGTGAGCTTTGTCGAGAATCTTCGCAACGAGGTGATTCGCTTTTACCGGCATAAAATGAATGCCGTCACACATATCGCGAATACCCGCCAATATATCAGCTCCAACACCTGCGGCAAAGTCCTGAACGTCGGAGGCTTTTTCCATTTCTTCGATTATGTTTTCAGGAACCGAAACGCCCGGAACGTTGGCGTTCATGTAGCGCGCCATCTTCACGGACTTTAAAGGCACAATGCCTCCTAAAAGTTTGATCTTCGGACGAAGATGTTTTATCGCTGAGGCAAACTTCTCGAATGACCCGGGATCAAATACGGCCTGCGTCTGAAAAAACTCTGCGCCTTCAACGACTTTCTTTTCCATCTTGATGATCTCAGGCTCCAGGGGGTCCGCTCCCGGATTGACCACCGCGCCTACACAGAAACTGGGGTTAGACTCCAGTTTTTTGCCGGCAAGGTCCTGTCCGCCCTGAAGCACTTTTACCACATGCAAAAGGGTCACGGAATCCAGGTCATAGACCGGTTTCGCCTCAGGGTGATCGCCAAGAAGCGGGTGGTCGCCTGTCAGGATCAACAGGTTACGTATCCCTAGCGCGTAGGCCGAGAGAATGTCCGATTGAAGAGCTATACGGTTGCGGTCCCTGCAGGTAACCTGATAGATGGGCTCGTATCCATTGTCCAAAAGCAGCTTGCTTGCCGCCATGGAACCCATGCGCATGATCGAGCTTTGCTGATCGGTCACGTTTACCGCGTCGACCCTTCCGCGGATACACTCCAACTCTTCGAAGACCTCCTCCAGAGAAACCCCTTTGGGAGGACCGATCTCCGTTGTTATAACAAATTTTCCCTCTTTTAGAGCTTTTTGAAAGTTATTCATTTTGTTTTTTGAACGCGCGCAGGACATTTCTCATAAGAATGGCAACGGTGACCGGTCCGACTCCACCCGGAACCGGAGTTAACATGGAGGCTTTCTCCTGCGCTTCAGAAAAATTAACATCACCGACAATTTTGCCTTCCACGTTGTTGATGCCTACATCTATAACTACGGCGCCTTCCTTGATCCAGTCGCCCCCGACTATTTCCGGTTTTCCGACGGCAACGACGAGAACATCGGCGCTTCTGGCGTGAAGGGCGATATCTCCTTTCTCTGCGGTGCCGATATGACAGACCGTAGTCGTTGCTGTTTCGTTCAGCATCATGAGGCTCAAGGGCTTGCCCACGATCGCGGAATGTCCTATGATCACGGCCTCTTTTCCGTAAAGCTCGACTCCCCGGACCCTGAGGATTTTCATTACCGCGCCCGGCGTGCAGGGAACGATATCGGCTTCGCGCCGCAAGATCCTTCCCAGGTTGCAGGGGTGTATGCCTTCGGCGTCCTTTTCGGGCAGTATTTTAGAAATTACAAAATCGTAGCCGATGCCTTCCGGAAGCGGCCTCTGCAGGATGATCGAGGTAACTGACCTGTCCCGGTTTAATTCTTCGATCGTCCCGATAAGTCCGGCCTGGCCTATGCTCTCTTGAAGTTCACGGGCTTCAAACTCAACACCGACAGCCCCAGCGAGCTTTTCCTGCATCTTTATGTAGATCTCTGCCTCTTCCTGCCGGCCGACCATGAGCGACACGAGCTTTGGCGCTGAACCTGCCTTCTCTCTTATCGGCTCAAGCCTCTCTTTAACAGAAAGTTCTATTTCTTTCGCTATTGCCTTGCCGTCTATCACTTTTGTCATTTCGCTTCCTTCTTCTTCATTGAATCCGTTACGCTACAGCTTATTTCACTGAACTGGCTATCTATATCCTTCTTCATTGTGAGAAGCGTTTTTTCCGCCCCCGCCACGAACAGCTCGTCTTCTATTCTCGCAAGATTCACCTTGACGTTAAGTGCTGCCGAATTAAAAGCCGCTCTTAAAATATCCGCCGCGCAACCAACGTCCGTTACCAGATTCTTGTTCCCTTTTTGCGCCAGAAAAGCCGTTATGTCCATGGAAACATGACATTCACGGCATATATTCATCGGAACTTTCGCCGCTTCCTTAAACTCTTTCTGGGCGTCTTTTTTGGAAGATAATGCGTCCATAAGCGCCTCGAAAACCTTACAATCCTCATCTATCATGCCGGAAAGCTTATGCAGACTTTCCCGCTGCCTTGCTTCGGCCGAAACGATCCCGCTATAACTGATCACCATCAGATTAAGGCCTGCCCCGATCGCCGCCGCAAGAGCCGCTGCACTACCACCCCCCGGAGTAATAGTCTTCCCGGAAAGCCCTTTCAGGTATTTGTCCAGAGATCCTTTTAAATACGGACGCTTTTTTCCGAAAACCATTTTTTATCCTTTTTAACCCCAGCCCTTTGTCTCGCCGGTCTTAATGTTTACGTCAAGCTTGGCTCCGCGTGGATTTTTCGGCAGGCCTGGCATAGTATTTGTGCCTTCGCACTTTACGGTCACGTACCCCGCTCCCGCGGCAACGTTGACCTCTTCCACCGGAAGCTTGAACCCCCTCGGACGTCCTTTTTTGTTCGGGTTGTTTGAAAGCGAAAGATGCGTCTTCGCCATGCAGACCGGCATCTGATCAAGTCCCGCTTTCTCCAGCTTCTCGATCTTTTCCACGGCCTGCTCGGAATACTTGATCTCGCTGGCACCATACATGGATTTTGCTATCCTTTCGACTTTATTTTTGAAATTCATATCCAGAGGATAAAGAAATCTGAACCTCATCTTTTCCTTTGATACCCTGATGACCTCTTTGGCAAGATCCACGCTGCCCTTTGAGCCAAGCTTATAGACTTCGCTCACGGCTATACCCTGGACTTCGAGCGCTTCCGCGCGTCTTATGACAACATCGATTTCCTTCCTCGTGTCTGCCTCAAACCTGTTTATGCAGACAACCACCGGCACGCCGAACATCTTAAGGTTCTCCACCTGTTTCTCAAGATTGGAACACCCCCTGTCCACCGCCGAAAGGTTCTCTTTCGCCAGTTCCGCAGGCAAGGCCGCGATGCCTTTGACGCTATAATCTCCACTATGAACCTTCAGCGCCCTCACGGAACAATTGATCACGGCTACATCGGGCCTGATCCCCGACTGGCGGCACTTGATATCAAAAAACTTCTCCGCCCCGAGATCAGCGCCGAATCCACTTTCGGTAACTGTGTATTCCGCCAACTTTAGCGCCATTTTATCCGCGACTACAGAGCTGGAACCATGTGATACGTTCGCGAAAGTACTGGTATGGACAAAACACGGAGTGTGCTCGATAGTCTGGACAAGATTCGGCTCTAACGCGTCTTTTAAGAGAACGGACATCGGTCCGGCGACTTTCAGGTTTTCCGCCGTTATGGGCTCTCCTTTTGTGCTAAACCCTACGACAATGTGGCCCAAACGCGCGCGAAGATCTTTCAGGTCGTCCGCCA
>JBHIBX010000084.1:0-5958 GCA_046759285.1 Candidatus Omnitrophota bacterium | reverse complement strand
TTTGATTTCAGACATTTTATTTCTGTCTGGATCTTGCGAGGCATTTTCACTTTTATGATATGCGGCTTGATCGGTTGTGCTGCTGGCATTCTTTACATGTTGGGACATAACACCTTGATACTTACCGGACCGGTAGTATTTTACGTGATAGTGGCCGCTGTCTCCTTTTCTCTTTTTTTTATTCCGGTTCCCCGGTTTTTAAACCGATTTCGGTTCTACAGTAAGATAGAAGATATGATCAAGGGAGTGACAGAAATAAAGAAGGACGCAAAACTTATGCTGTACCTGGCCGCCATACAGGCCGGGGTTATCGTCTTGTTCCTCACCAGGTATTACATTGTTTTTAAAGCACTGTCTCTAGATACCCCGTTTCTTATCGTTTCGGCTGTCATACCCATGACCATGATGTCGGATCTGGTAAATCTTATACCTTCCAATCTTGCTATAAGGGAGGCTATCGTAAGTTCGACTTTACTTTTGATAGGTTATTCCCTGGGCGAAGGCATTTTGGTAGCTTCTATCGACAGGGCAGTGATGCTGGCCATGATCCTGACCGTGGGAAGCTGGATATTTTTGAGGATGAAGTATTATGCGAACCTTGTAGCGGAGCAGGTCAATGCGTGAGTGCGACATAATATTACTTAGCTATGAAAGCCCGGAACTTTTAAAAAAGTGCGTGCAAAGTGTGCTGGATCATACACGTGTCAAGTCTCGCCTCATTATAGTTGATAATGCCAGCCGTGACCCCGAAGTCGCTGATTATCTGAAAAGTCTTCGCGGTAATGAAACCATCGAGATCGAAAAGATGTTCAGCGAAGAAAACTTGGGATTTGCAGGCGGCATGAACAAGGGCATAAGGCTTTCCGAGGCGCCGTTCATATGCCTTCTAAATAATGACTGCGTCGTGACCGACGGGTGGCTTGAAGAGATGATGGCTGTTGCCCGAAGCAGGAACGATATAGGCCTTGTAAACCCCCAGAGCAATACTTTTGGTTCCCGGTCGCCAGGCAGAAAAGGGATATACACAGAACTCGGGCACGCCATCGGGTTTGCCTGCCTTATCAAGAGGGAAGTAATAGACCGTATCGGCTATCTGGATGAGTCTTATCAGGGGGTATGTTACGAGGACACCGATTTTTCAGTCCGGGCCCAACAGGCGGGATACATATCTGTTATTGCCGAGGGTGCCTATGTTTTTCATCTCGAGCAGGCTTCGCGAAGAAATCTGGAAGAGAAAGAAGCGATATACCGCCGGAACAGGGAGATCTTTGAAAAAAAATGGGGGAAGCTTTTACGGGTTCTGTACGTGGCAAACGGGGAAAAGAGTTCAGAGGAAGATTTTTTTGATACGTATGATCGCTTGAGATCTCTGGCCCGGGAAAGGGCTGTCATAAGTTTTTGGACCCATTTAAAAAAGAAAGATATTCCCGGTGTTCGGCATGCAGATATAGGGGTGAAAAATTTTTCTAGGATACCAAATCCTTTTTTGGTCCTCTTGCATGTAATAGCAAAGAAGAAAAAGTACGACGCTGTCATTTTCGAAAAAGAACGACTGAAGACCTTATTTGCGCTCTCTCGGTTTCTTCATAATGCGGAGCTTATGAGCGCGGAGTCGCTGGATGATGGCGCCGGACTGGCAAGTTACCTGAGAGGGGGAAGGAAGAATGCCTGAAAATATCCTATCGATGGTAATACCTGCTTATAATGAAGAGGATGCGATCGCTTCTACTCTCAAGGGCGCCCTTGAGAGTAGAAAAAGGATCATCGCCGAGACCGATATAGACAGAGTTGAGATAATCGTTGTTAATGATGGTTCACGGGACAGAACAGAAGAGATCGTTAAAAATTATACTTCCAACGAAGATCTAGAATTAATATCCTTTGAGAAGAATAAAGGTTATGGCGCGGCGATAAAGGAAGGCTTTAGCCAGGCTAGTGGAAATTACGTTGGTTTTTTTGATGCTGACGGCACATGCGATCCAAATTTCTTTATCGATCTTTACAAAGTTCTGAAAAAAGAAGACGGGCAGATCGCCCTGGGATCGCGCGTGCACAAAAACAGCAAAATGCCCGTTATAAGAAGGATCGGCAATAAGATATATGCGTGGCTTATAAATATTTTATGGAAAACGCGCATTACTGACTCCGCCAGCGGAATGCGTCTTTTAAGACGGGAAGCCCTGGAAGAGATCTATCCGCTCCCGGATGGTCTTCATTTTACCCCGATAATGACGTGCAAGGCGCTTTCGAGCGATAAGGTGAAGATCCTGGAGATAGAGATGCCGTATAAAGAGCGGAGCGGAAAAAGCAAGCTAAGCGTTGCCAAAGACGGATACCGTTTTTTAGTGACGATATTCGAAATGGGTTTTTCCTACAGGCCGTTTGCGTTTTTTGGCAGCTTAGGTATCATCTTTTTCCTGATAGCCGCCCTCTATGGGATACCGGTTATAACGCATTATGTGAGGTATCGCAATATACCGGATGACATGATCTACAGGATCATCGCCGTCATTACCGGTATTATTGTGGGTTCGATACTTTTCTTCATCAACCTCGTCATGAAGGATTTCATCGCATACGCGAAAAACAAGGAGCTTACATTCGAAAGAGCCGGCGGGATTTTAAAGACCCTTGCAAAGCCGAAAAATATCATGGGTGCCGGGATGGGGCTTATGCTCCTGAGCGTCCTGCTAAATATCAAAAGTCTATGGGAATATACCACGATGGGCGCGATAAGCCAACACTGGATCTATACGTTGATGGGCGCGTTTTTATTCATCCAGGGGACCATAGTTTTAGTTTTCGGTGTTGCGGAGCACATCATATATGTCTATAAGAGGAAATTTTAAAACATGTTTTTTCAACGGTTATTAAAGATCTGTTTTGTTGTTTGGATAGTCCTCTGGGTTGTATTTTTCTTCCGTGAAAATAAAAAAGGGGAATACCGGGAGTTTTTTGACCTGACAGGTATGGGACTGGAAGAGAAAAGGGCATATCTCATGGGGGAGGATTTCTATAATTTTGTAAGGTTTTGTCAGCAGAATGTCCCCCAGAACTCAAGATACAAGTTTGCCGGGCTTGAACCTTTCGCTATAGAGGAAGTCCGGGCGATATACTACCTGTGGCCCTTAAGGGCAGTTGAAGAGGATTATGACTGTGTTTTTGTCTATGGTGACAGCAAGTTTTCAGAAAAAGGGTTTACCAAGGTTGCAGAGTTCAGTAAGGAAGCATATATCCTGAAGAAAAAATAATGGAAGCAATAAAACTTTTTTTATCAATTGCGTCAATAACAGTTATCGGTTTCTCGGTTTTACGGATCATAATAAGGAAAGATATCGAGCTTTATTCGCCGCTTGAAAAAGCGGCTCTTTCGTATGGTCTCGGGCTGGGGTGCGTCGCATTTGAACTTCTTACGTTTGCCGTCGCCGGGCTATCTTTTGACATTCCGCTACTGATACTTCCCTGGATCCCCGTTTTTCTTTTTGCATTATTCATGACAGAAAGACAGGGTCTTGGCAGGTTCCCGGGCATGTCTTTAGAATTTTTTACAGGAAAAAGGGTATTTCCCGCCCTTCTCCTGTCAATAATGATAATTCAGGGCACAAGTGTGTTTATAAGAGCTCTTTCCAAGCCCCTGGAGTCTTATGACGGGATAATAAACTTCGGCATAAAGTCCAAGATATTTTTGATGAACAATGGCATTCCTATGACCACCTCCGGTTTTGAAGGCATCGGCAAGGGCCACATGGATTATCCATTGCTTATTCCTCTGGCGGAGACATGGGTTTATAAGTTCTTGGGATACCATAACGATCTTCTTGTGAAGGTTCTTTTCCCCCTGGTTTTTGTATCGTTTCTTATTGCTTTTTATTTTTCATTGAAACGGCTGTTTAACGCCAGGTTCGCCATTCTTTTTACGTTTTTAGCATGCACCGTGCCGCAGATCGCCAATTTTGCAACGGTCGGGTACGCTGACCTGACATTCACCTTCATGGTCACTATGGCTTTTATCTTTCTTTTTCAGTATTTTAAGGAAAGAAAGGGAAGTTTTCTTATGCTGTCTTCCGTTTTTTCCGGGATCGGGATGCTTACGAAAAATGAAGGGATTTCTTTTGTCCTTGCCAGTTTGGCTGTTATTATGTTATTTATACTTAACGAAAAGGACAAGATGTACCAGGCAAGAAGATTTCTCTTGTTTTACGTGTTTCCCTTGGCCGTTGTGATATTTCCGTGGGTATATTTCAGGGGTGTATTGGGGCTGCAAAATACCGATATTAATTTCTCTGAGATGACCTTTTCGAGATTTCTGGAAAACGCCAGCTATATCCCTTTTATTTTAAATAAGTTCCAGCAAGAGGTTTTCGGGCCCAAGAAGTGGAACATATTATGGATAATGGTGATCGGTTTTACCATACTGAGGTTCAGCCGGCTGAAGGAATTCCGGATCAGACAAATAGGGATTTTTCTCCTGCTTAATATGGCGATCTATTTTGCATCTTTTATGGTTTTGACGGGAAAGGATCTGTTTTTTCACATAAACACGATATTGTCACGGCTCATGATGCATTTCTCCGGAATATCATTGCTCTTTCTGGCAAGCCTTGTCTGGGAAGATGTCAATAAATATGTTTTTATAGACAGGGATGGCGTAATCAACAAGGATCCCGGCGGATGGACCGAGTATAGTTACGTTACGCGCTGGGAGGATTTCCATTTTCTTCCCGGGGCCTTGGAATCTCTTAAGAAACTTGCCGACTCCGGATATAAAAGTGTGATCATATCGAACCAGCAAGGGGTAGGTAAAGGATATTTCACAAAAGACGCCCTGGAAGATGTAACGGCCAGGATGCTTCAGGAAATAAAGAAATCCGGGGGAAGCGTGGCAGGGGTATATTATTGCACGCACACAAAGGAAGAAGACTGTTCGTGCCGGAAACCGAAAACCGGCCTGTTTACGAAAGCCGGGAAGGAGCTCGGCATTCAAGACTTCGAAGGAAAATATTACATCGGGGACACCGAACGCGATATAGAGTCTGGGAAAAAAGTGGGCCTCAAGACCATACTTGTTATTTCGGGCAAATCTTCGCGGGAAGATGCTGAAAAATGGGACCATAAGCCGGATCACATATGTAGTGATTTAATGGAAGCCGTGGACATAATACTGGGAGAGAAATGAAAAAGATCTGTATAATCTATTCAACCGCCGGCATGGGGCATAAAAAGGCCGCAATGGCGGTTTTAAAAGCCCTTCAAGATAAGGTCAAAAATATTGTCGAGGTGGAAGTGATAGACCTTTTGGAATATGCCAGTCCTTTTTATCGATATTTGTATACAGATTTTTATATTTTCGTTGTTTCAAAAGTCAAATGGTTGTGGCGGATGATCTATTACATTCCAAATCATCCTTTCGTGGACCTTTTTGTCAAACCTTTGCGTGATTTTTCAGATTCCCGCCACCTGAAAAAATTGGTTGAAAAACTCTCACAGGAAAATCCAGATGCCATAATTGCCACGCATTTTCTTTTGCCCGGAGTGGCGGGAGCCCTTAGGAAGATTAAGGGGTTTCGTTCAAAGATGTACGCAGTTATTACCGATTATGGACCGCACAGTTATTGGTTGTCTAAATACATAGACGGGTACTTTGTAGGTTCAGAATTTACTTCAAAGGAAGTGCAAAAAAGAGGGATCCCGGCTGAAAAAATAAACGTTACCGGAATTCCCACTGGCGAAGAATTCAGTAAAAAATTCAATAACGGCGAATTGCGTGAAACTTACGGACTTGCAAAAGAAAAGAAGACGATTTTTCTTCTCAGCGGCGGATTCGGTGTTGGTCCTATGGAGGAGATCCTTCTTTCTTTAAATTCATGCAAGTCGGATATCCAGGTAATAACTGTCTGCGGACACAATAAGGAAGTATATGAGGACATCGATCGGCTAAAAAGCAGATTGAAATATTCC
>JBHIBX010000083.1:0-5964 GCA_046759285.1 Candidatus Omnitrophota bacterium | reverse complement strand
GCCCGGGTTCGATCGATCTCGGACAGGAGGATATCAAGATCAACGAAACGAGTGACATACTTCTTCCGGAAGACTTGGACGCTTTTCTGGAGAAATTTGAAGACCTTAAGTCGAGGACGACCGGTGAAGGAGTTACTGTGGCTCTCCTGGACACAGGTATTGATACGACGAGGCTCAATATTGATATTATTAACGGTTTTGACTTTGCCGGTGAAAATAGATTTGACGGACTCACTGACAATGATTATAATGACATAATCGGCCATGGTACGGCCACGGCCAGCGTTATAAAGAATGAAGATGGAGAGGGCGTAGCTCCGGATGCGGATATAATGGCCCTCAAGGTATTTGACGACAACGGGGAGACAGATTCAAGCATTCTGTCAAGCGCCATTCGCTACGCGGTGGATCAGGGGGCTAAGGTCCTTGCGATGCCGCTAAGCCTCTTCCCGGTCTTTAACGATCTTAGAGCTGCGATAGACTATGCAACAGAGAAGGGCGCAATACTGGTAGCTGCGGCAGGCAACGAAGGAAAAGAGATCCAGAGCGACAGCCTGGCGGCCAGTGATAAGGTCATAACCGTAGGCTCGGTAGATAACGACGGAAAACTCTCGTCCTTCAGCAATTACGGCAGCGCCCTGGACATTTTGGCACCCTGGGATGTTGTAACACTTGATGGAGCGGAGGAAGATGAGGCAGGGACCTCTTATTCTGCCGCATTTATATCGGGCGTAGTAGCTCTCATGCTCTCTGAAAACCCGGAAATGACGACTGAAGACGTTGTCCAGGAGCTTTGGATGCTTTCGACCGGTGAAAACAAGGATGACGCCGCTTATAAAGGATATGATTCGCTCATTTTTGAAGACATGCCTCTTAAGAAACCCGGACAGGTCATAAAAGGCGTTGATATTGACGAAGTGGTCTCAAGACAGGAGATCGAGAGGAAAAACAGAAGCGAATTTACGGGATATTCTATAGACGAGGATTATATAACAAGGGATGGTTTGTTAGAATAAAAAGTTAGATTTTATCGTTGTAAAGCGTATTAAAATGTGGTATATTAAAATATAACTTATAATATGGAGGTAAAAGACGTGGAGGAAAAGAAAGAAAGAAGAAAACATGAACGGGTAAAAACCCACATTCCCGTAAGGTACCGCAAGCTAAGAGACGGCGCGGGCGTGGCCGGCGACAGTTCAATCAGCAAAAATCTAAGTCAGGGAGGCATTCGCTTTAGAACGGCGGAGTTTATCTCAATGGCCTGTAGATTGATACTGGAACTGGACATACCCATGTTTGTTAAGCCTGTCAAAGCCATTTCCAAAGTCGCCTGGATCAAGAAAGCCGATTCCGGCAACGACTACGAAGTGGGCAATCAGTTTCTCGAAATGTCCAAAAAGGACAAAGAACTTATTTCAGAATATGTAAACAGCCTTACCATGTATAACGATTCAAACGGCGATTCCTCCTCCGATTCTGAAGTAAAAAAAGAAGAGACTGATAAGGTGGCAAGCGAAACAAGCGAAGATTAATCCTCAAAACCAACTACAATCGTCTCGTAATGAAAAAATTTTTCATTTTATTTATCCTTATTGCATTTCTTGTATCTTTTGAAAGCACTTCCTTTGCTTTTTGGATCTGGACGCCAAAAGAGAAAACCTTCGTTGATCCCAAAGTAGCCCCCAAGGACACACCCAAAGAACAGTTTGACTGGGCGATGCGCTTTTTCAAGGAAAACGATTTCCAGCGCGCGGCAGACGAATTCATCCGACTTACACAACAGTACAAAGATTCTGACATCGCCCCTGAAGCGCAATATTATGCCGGCCGGTCCTTCGAGGAACTTGGCAAGTATTACTTCGCTTTTCAAAACTACCAGAAGACGGCGGATAATTATCCCTACTCCAAACGCCTGGATGAGCTCATCGAGAGGGAATATAATATCGCCAATATTTTCCAGACTAAGGATGAGCCGAAGCTTATGGAGCTTGAGCTTTCGCTTTCCCTGGAGAGGTCCGTAGAAATATATAAGAAAGTAGTGGAGAACAGCCCCTTCGGGGAATACGCGGATAAAGCATTATACAGGATGGCGGATAGTTACAGGAGGCTCTTCAAGTATAACGAGGCCATGGAGGCTTACGAGCGGATCATCAACGATTATCCCCAGAGCAAGTTGGCCCCTGAAGCCAAGTATCAGCTCGCGTACACCATATACGAAGCTTCACGCGATCCTGATTATGATCAGGAAAACACCGAAGAGGCCCTTGAAAAGTTTGAAAAGATAATAGAGACGACAGCCATTCCAGGGATAGCTGAAGAAGCCGATAAGGTCATGGACCGGCTCAAGAACAAAAAAGCGGAGAGCCTGTTAAGGATCGCGGAATTTTACGAAAAAAGAGGGAGACACGCCAGCGCTCTTTATTACTGCAATGATATCGTCAGCGAATATCCCGATACCGAAGCCGCCAAGATAGCGGAGCTCAAAGCGGAGTATTTAAACTTAAAGGCCAAGAAGTGATTCGTTTTTTTACTCTTTTTATTTTGTCTATTTTCCTTGCAACCACTGCGGGTTGCGGCTATACCAGGGCTTCTCTCCTTCCGGCGGATACCGATTCCGTCCACGTAGCTAATTTTAAAAACGAGATAAATCCCGCGGGGGAAGTCTCGGATAAAAGAGCCACTTATTTCTATCAGCCGGGCCTGGAGACAAATATCACAAGAAGTGTCATTGACCGCTTTATCTTCGACGGGTACCTCAACATAAAGAGCGAGAAGGAAGCCGATCTATTGCTGAAAGGAAGCCTCATCGATCTGGAGCAGTATCCGCTAAGCTACAGCGAGGGGGGCGGCAATGTCGAGGAGTTCAGGATCGAGGTGATAGTTAATATCGAGCTCTACGACAATAAGACCGGCAAGCTTATATGGAAAGAAAAGAATTTCATGGGGCGGACCAGTTATGATGTGATAGGCCCCGATGCCAAAACGGAATCACAAGCCACACTGATCGCAGTGAAGGACCTGGCGCAAAGGATCGTGGAAAAGACCGTCGAGGCTTGGTGATTTTCCTGCCATGAACTACCTTATAATCGGTGACGACGAATACCTGAGAGAACGCGAAGAGATCAAGATCAGAGAAAAATTTCTATCCACCGACCAGATCGACCTCAATTATTCCGTTTACCAGCCTCAAGAGACAGATAACATAATGGATTCTTTGAATACCGTTCCCTTTATGGGTGATAGAAGGGTGGTCCTGGTAAAGGATGCGCATCAGCTTTCCCCTGAAGCCCTGGGAGCCATCGTCTCTTATATGGAAAAGCCCGACCAGGCCAACGTTCTTGTTCTTTCCGCTGCCGGCCCCCTCGGGGACAGCAAGTCTTACAAGAAGCTCTCTTCTCTAGTGGAGACGATCAAGGCCGACAAGCCGGACCTTGCGACAATGAAAAAATGGATAAAAAGCTTTTTCAAAAAAGAGAACATCGATATCTCCCGCGAAGCCGTGGACCTTATCGTGGAGCTTAAGGGCCAGGACTCCAGCGGCATAAAGACAGAGCTTGAGAAGCTGGCCAGCTATTCAGGAGGCAAGAAGATAGAAGTCAGCCACGTGGAAGAGCTCGTTGGCCGCAGCGTAACAGAGACAGTATTCAAGCTGGTGGACGCCATTAACGCAAAGGACTCGAAATGGGCATTTCGCGTGCTTAGTGACCTTTACGACCAGAAAAAACAGCCCCATGAGATCATAGGCTACCTTGGCTGGTATTTTAAAGTCATACAGAAAATAATCTTTTTGTCTTCCAAAAAGACAGGCATAAACGCGATAGCTTCGGAGATCGGCTATTCTCCGGGTTACGTGAGGAGACTGTCAGAGCAGTCAAAGAAGTATTCTGCCGAGAAAATAAGCCGCTGGATATCTCTTCTTCTTGATACGGATCGGGACATAAAGACTGGCAGGAAAGATGCCGTTCTGGCACTTGAGACGCTGGTTACCACCTTTTTATATTTCTGACCATTGTTGCCTGAGGCGTGAAATATTGCGGGAGGCGTTGTTCTTCTTGATGATGTTGTTTTTGGCGGCTCTATCCATTTTGGATTCGAGCTTTTTAAGCACAGCATCAGCTTCTTCGCGGTTTTTCGCCGCTATCAGGGTCCGGGCTTTTTTCTTCATTGTCCGGATCTCCGATATAATTGATTTATTCTTGACGTGTTTTTTCTTGTCCTGTCTTAATCTTTTGAAACCGGATCTTTTTATCGGCATTTGTTCTCCTTAAAACGGTTTAAAACAAGCAATTGAGAGGCTTAATTTATCATAAGGGCTTGTTTTTGTCAATAGCTTGGGTTATTATTATATGGTTATGACTACTAACAGAAAGCTCATAGAATCGACGGGAATAATAGGTTCGGCCATTACTACCAGCAGGATACTGGGGTTTGTAAGGGATATTATCTTTGCGAGGTGGTTCGGGACGAGTATATTCGCTCAGGCGTTTGTCGTGGCTTACCGCATCCCCAACATGCTTCGTGACATGGTAGGTGAAGGGGCCACCGACGCGGCGATAGTGCCGGTCCTGACCGAATACCGCCACACGCGTTCCGAGGAAGAATACTGGAAGGCTGCCAGGGTCATCCTGAACCTTTTGCTTTCGGTGCTCATCATTCTGTCTTTTGTGGGAGTGTTTTTCGCGCCCGTTATTGTGCGAGTGATCGCTCCCGGATTTATCAGAGACCCTGAAAAATTCTCCACCGCGGTTCTTTTGACGCGCTGGGTCTTTCCGTACATTCTTTTCCTTGGCCTTGTGGCCTACAGTAAAGGCGTCCTGAATTCGCTGCATTACTTTACGACGCCGGCTTTTGCGCCCGTTATCCTTAACACAACGATCATTTTGGCGCTTTTATTACTCACCCCCATAATAGGCATAAAGGGGGTGGTCGTTGGGGTTCTCCTGGGAGGCGTTTTTCAGGTCTTGATGCAGATCCCGCCTTTATATTCAAGGGGTTTTCGACTGGAGAGGGGTTTCCAGCTGGCGCATCCGGTCGCAAAAAGAATCGGAAGACTTCTCCTTCCGAGGATGCTTGGAACGACCGTATACCAGCTTAGCGTCCTGATAGATACGATCCTGGCCTCGCTTGCCTGGATAGTCGGAAAGGGCGGTGTGGCCGCACTTTATTATTCGAACAGGCTCGTTCAGCTTCCCCTTGCTGTTTTCGGTATATCTCTTGCTACCGCGGCTCTTCCAAGGATGAGCAAGGAGGTGGCGGAGAAAGACATAGATAAGCTTAAAAGCACGGTCTCCTTCTCTCTGAAGACAGTGTTCGCGATAATGGTTCCTGCCTCCATAGGGCTTATGATACTTGCCGGGCCGATCGTAAGGATACTTTTCCAGAGAGGAGAATTCACCATCTACTCCACGGCAATCACGTCAAGCGCGCTTTTTTTCTACGCGTTCGGACTTTTCGCGTATGCGGGCATCAAGATCCTTGTAAGCACTTATTATTCGATGGGGGATACGAAAACGCCCGTAAAGACGGCTGCCGTTTCGCTATTTGTGAATCTGGTATTTAACCTGATACTCATGTGGCCTTTGAAGATAGGGGGCCTTGCCCTGGCCACGTCGATAGCGGCAACGTGTAATTTTGTTATCTTGTACGTGCTACTGGTGCGGCGGATAGGAGACGTGGGGACCGCATCCATTGTAGCGTCTTTTGGAAGGATATGCGGCGCTTCCGTTCTCATGGGAATAGTTACCTTCGTTGTTGCGCATGCGCTCCTCGATCCGACCTTAGCCGTGGGCATCAGGGGCTTTGTGAACATTTTAATTACTGTTCTTGCGAGTTGCGCCACATACTTAATAGCGGCGTATATCATCAATGTTGAAGGCGTGAGGCGCCTCTGCACCTCCCTCATATCCAGAGAAAAGTAAGGGAAAGCATTGTCATCCCGAGCGAACGAACGAAGTGAGTGAGTCG
>JBHIBX010000082.1:0-5978 GCA_046759285.1 Candidatus Omnitrophota bacterium | reverse complement strand
GTTACATGAAACGCTTCAAGCTGTGCCGCATATGTTTCAGGGAACTGGCATCACGTGGAGACATTCCCGGGATCAGTAAGGCAAGCTGGTAAAGATTGGGAGAAATTTATGAGCGTTACGGACTTGATTGCGGATCAGTTGACGGTTATACGAAACGGCATAATGGCCGGCAAAAAGGCAGTGATCATAAAAAGATCGACCCTTCTTGAGGGGATAATGAAAATAATGAAGCAGGAAGGGTTTATCGAAAATTACAAGGTGATAGAAGATAATAAGCAGGGCCTGGTCAAGGTTTATTTAAGATACCTTGATGACGGGACTTCTGTAATGGAGGATCTGGAGCGCGTCTCTACGCCGGGCCGGAGGCATTACGTGCCCGCCGACAAGGTAAGAGGCGTTCTCGGAGGAGCCGGGATAGCTATTTTGTCGACAAGCAAGGGGCTGCTCACGGATAAAGAAGCTAAAAGTGAGGGCATCGGCGGCGAATTGATTTGCAGGATCTGGTAAATGAGGCCACAACTTACAGAGCGAAGTGAATGTAAGTTGTAAGGCCGAATTTATCCCGAGCGAAGTCGAGGGATCTGGATAAGAGGAGAAGAAATGTCAAGAGTGGGAAAGAAGCCCATAGATATTCCAAGCGGGATCAAGGTCGAAGTGAAAGACGGAAAAGTCACGGCGGAAGCCAAGGGAAAGACGCTGGAACAATTTGTTCCCGGAGACATAACCGTGGAAGTAAAGGATAACCAGGTCATTGTGACAAGGCCCTCTGATTCACGCAGGCACAGGTCGCTGCACGGCACCATAAGGAGCCTTATCCAGAACATGATCACAGGGCTGGATAAGGGGTTTGAGAAAAAGCTGCAGATCCAGGGCGTTGGGTATAAGGTTCAGATGAAAGGGAAAACACTGGTTCTTGAGCTTGGCTTTTCCCACCCCGTCAATTTTGAAGCGCCTGAAGATATTACCATAGAAACACCGAGCGGTACGGAAATAGTCGTAAAAGGTGTTGATAAACAGAAAGTAGGGGAAGTTGCCGCCGAGATAAGAGATTATTATCCGCCGGAGCCCTATAAAGGCAAGGGAATAAGATATGAGGGTGAGTACGTACGGCAGAAGGCGGGTAAGAGTATAGCGTAACTAGCGTATAGCGCATAGCGTATAGCGTATAGTATAGAGGATGTGAGATGGAGAAAGAGAAAAGAAGGACGAGGAGAAAGAGGTCGATCAGGAGGAAGATCTTCGGAAGCCCCGAAAGACCGCGCATGACTGTGCATAAGAGCCTGAAGAATATCAGCGTTCAGATCATTGACGATGTTCAAAACAGGACACTGTGCGGTTTGTCGACCTTGTCGCCGAAAGTGCGTGAGAAATTAAAAACGGCTACCTGCAAGGGTACGAATTCCGCCAAAGTATTAGGCGAAGAAGTGGCAAAAGCCGCTATCGAGAAAAATATTAAAAAAGTCGTGTTCGACCGTTCAGGGTACCGTTACCACGGCGCGGTGAAGGCTCTTGCGGACGCTGCAAGGGAGAGCGGTTTGGAGTTTTAGGAGGGTAAATGGCTGAAGAAAACAAAATAGAGGCGGAAGCTAAGGAAAAAAAAGCCCCTGAGATCGAGGCAGCGGCTCCCGAATTCATTGAACGTGTAGTAAAAATAAACAGGATATCAAAGGTTGTCAAAGGCGGAAAGAATTTCGGGTTTAACGCCGTTGTTGTAGCAGGTGATGGCAAAGGCAACGTTGGCATCGGCCTTGGAAAAGCCAAGGAAGTCGCGGAAGCGATAAAAAAAGGCTCGTCAAGGGCCAAGAAAAATTTCTTCAAGGTGAAGATGAGAGGAGATACGATCCCTCATGAGGTGATAGGCAGGTTCAAGGCCACAAAAGTTGTATTAAAGCCGGCCCATCCCGGAACAGGTGTTATAGCCGGGAGCCCTGTAAGGGCTTTGTGCGACGCGGTCGGGATAAAGAACATTCTTACAAAGAGTCTCGGTTCAAGGAACTCCTTGAACGTTATCAAGGCCACAGTGAACGGGTTCAAGAGATTGCGTCTGGAGAGAAAAGGATAAACGAAATGGTTGTCAAAATACAGGATATAGGAAAGCCCCAGGGAGCCACAACGGGCAGGAAACGCAAAGGCAGGGGTGTGGGCTCCGGAAGAGGCAAGACAAGCGGCCGCGGACATAAGGGCGCGAAGGCAAGAGCCGGAGGAGGAAGATACACGCCGGGTTTTGAAGGAGGCCAGATGCCTCTTGTGAGAAGGGTCCCCAAAAGAGGCTTCACTAACATATTTAAGGCAGAATGGAGCCTTATTAATATCGGTACGCTTGAGAAAGACAAATCAGTTAAAGCAGGAGCGGTTGTCGATAAAGAATTTCTTGTCAGCAGTAAGTTGCTCAAGAAAAAGAAATATCCGTTAAAAGTTCTCGGCAAGGGCAAGCTCAGCAAGTCCCTGACCGTTAAAGCGAATGCTTTTTCAGCGAGCGCTAAAAAGGCCATTGAAGAAGCCGGCGGAAAAGCAGAAGTAGTAAAGAAGCGGTAAAGAGGAGCTGATCAGTGTTTGAAGCGATAAACAACATATTAAAGATCCCGGACTTAAAAAAGAAGATCATTTTTACGTTCGGGCTCATAGCCGTCTACCGTATAGGCGCCTTTATACCGACGCCGGGAATAGACGGCGCCAAGCTGGCGCAGTTCTTTGACAATATTGCCAGGACCCAGGGCGGAACGCTCTTCGGGATCATGAACATGTTCTCCGGCGGCGCGATGAGGCGGCTGACGATATTCGCTCTCGGGATAATGCCGTATATCTCGGCTTCAATTATTTTGCAGCTGTTGACGACGGTTATCCCGGCCCTGGAAAGATTGGCCAGGCAGGGCGATGAGGGCCGAAAGGTCATTACGCAGTATACGCGTTACGGAACGATCGTTCTTTCGGTAATACAGTCGTTTTTTATCGCGCTCTGGCTGGAAAACCCTGCGCGTTTTCAGGGCATGCAGATCGTAGCTACTCCCGGCTGGGGATTCCGACTGCTCACCATCCTGACATTGACAACGGGAACGGCGTTTATAATGTGGCTGGGCGAGCAGATCCAGGAAAAAGGGATCGGTAACGGCATATCCCTTATCATCACGGCCGGTATTATCTCGAGGCTTCCTGCCGCGATCTTCCAGCTGATCTCACTGGTAGCGCCGGGCATGCAGGGAGAAGCCCAGATCGATCCGTTTAAGCTTATTTTTCTTGGGGTGATGTTTATAGGCGTGATCGTGGCAGTTATTGTTATAACGCAGGGCCAAAGAAAGATACCGATCCAATACGCGAAGAGGGTAGTCGGCAGGAGAATATACGGCGGACAGAGCACGTATATTCCCCTCAGAGTGAACCAGAGCGGGGTTATCCCGATCATATTCGCTCAGTCCATCATATTGTTTCCCGCGACGATCGCGGGACTCGTGCCAAACAGGGCCTTGCAGAGCGTAGCAAATTCCCTGATGATGGGACAACCGCTTTATTATGTCGTGTATTCGCTGTTGATACTGTTTTTCTGTTATTTTTATGCGGCCATAACCTTTAACCCGATAGATATGGCAAACAACATGAAGCGTTACGGCGGATTTGTTCCCGGGATCAGGCCCGGCCGCCAGACGGCGGAATATCTTGATTTTATCATGACGCGCATAACGCTTCCGGGCGCTGTTTTTCTGACGATTATAGCGGTCCTGCCCAGCGTTATAAACAGCCAGCTTAATATACCGTTTCTGGTAGCGAGTTTCTTCGGAGGTACGGGGCTCCTGATCGTTGTGGGTGTTACGCTCGATACGGTGCGTCAGATCGAATCCCATATGCTCATGAGACATTACGAAGGTTTCATGAAAAAAGGAAGGGTAAGAGGAAGAATATAGTGGAGGGAAGAAAGGCGCACGGCATTAATCTTGTTTTGTTGGGCCCTCCGGGAGCAGGCAAGGGAACGCAGGCGGCTCTTTTGACAAAGGCTTACAAATTGCTCCATATCTCCACGGGAGATATGCTGAGGGAAGCGATAAAGGAAGGAAGCAAGGTCGGGCTTGAAGCCAAAACGTATATGGACAGCGGAGAACTTGTTCCTGACGAGACCGTGACGCAGCTTGTTGTAGAGAGAATGGACAAGCCGGACGCTGAAAGCGGGGTTATCCTTGATGGCTTCCCCCGCACAAGGAAGCAAGCAGAGTCGCTCGATAAGGCCCTGTCAAGCGAGAGCAGATCCCTTGATAAGGTCCTTTATTTAAGGACTACAGGGGATGTTGCCGTTCAGAGGTTGTCAGGACGCCGGGTTTGCCCGACTTGCGGGAAAAATTATCATATTACTAACATGCCGCCCGCGAAAGATAATGTGTGCGACAAGTGCGGTGTTGAGCTGATATTGCGTGACGACGATAAACCGGAAACCGTAAAAAATCGGTTGGTCGTTTACGAGCAGCAGACGAAAGATCTTATTGAGTATTATACGGAAAAGAGCGTGCTCGAAGAAGTTGACGGCGATCTTCCGGCGGAAGAGCTTTTTAAGAAAATCGATATTCTTTTCCGGGAAGAAGGTTTAATAGATGACAGTTCTGACAAGCAAGGCTGATATTCGCAGTATTCGCGAATCAGGGAAAGTCGTCAGAGAAGTTCTTGCATACGCGGAAAAGATCGTCGGTCCGGGCATTTCGACCTTATCCCTGGACCGTGAGATCGAAAAAATGATCATTGAAAGAGGCGCAGAGCCGGCTTTTAAGGGATACAAAGGATACCCTTCGGCGATTTGCGCATCCGTCAACGATGTTGTTGTTCACGGGATCCCCTCGGAAAAGATCGTTTTGAAAGAAGGCGATATCGTAAGCATCGACGTCGGCGTCAAAAAGGACGGGTTTTACACGGACGCGGCTGCGACATATGCTATCGGTAAGATAAGCCGCCAGGCCCGGCAACTGGTATCGGCCGCCAGGAAAAGCCTGGAAGCAGGAATAAATGAAGCGATTGCCGGCAACAGGGTCTCTGACATATCGAATGCCATACAACAGGTGGTAGGAGAAAACGGATTCGAAGAGGTCCGGGCGTTCGTGGGGCACGGCATAGGCAAAGAATTGCACGAGTTCCCGGAAGTTCCGAACTGGGGCGAAAGAGGCAGGGGGCCGCGCCTTAAAGAGGGCATGATACTGGCGATCGAACCGATGGTTAATGTCGGTACGCGCAAGGTCAAGGTCATGCCGGACGGATGGACAGCGGTTACGGAAGACGGCAAGCTGTCCGCTCATTTTGAGCACACGGTTATTGTTGGAAGAGAAAAAGCGGAGATATTGACATGAGCCCAAAAGAAGAACCTATTGTAGTGACAGGCGAGATCGTTGAGACATTGCCCAACGCTATGTTTAAGGTCAAACTGGAAAACGGCCACGAAGTGCTGGCACACGTTTCCGGAAAGATGAGAATGTATTTTATAAGGATAGTCCCCGGAGATAAAGTCACCATAGAGTTGTCACCTTACGATTTGACCAGAGGAAGGATCACGAGGAGAGAGAAAAATAGCCATGAAAGTCAGGTCTAGTGTTAGAAAAATATGCCCAAAATGCAAGATCATAAAGCGAAAAGGCGTTGTGAGGGTTATTTGTACGGACCCGAAGCACAAGCAGCGGCAGGGGTAAAGGAGAAAGTATGCCTAGAATTTTAGGAATTGATATACCAAAGGAAAAACGAATAGAGATCGCCTTGACCTATATCTACGGAATCGGCAGGACAAGGTCCAATGAAGTGCTGAAAGAAGCCGGCATTTCGCCGGACAAGAGGGCAAAGGACCTCACCGACCAGGAAGTTGCTACAATTACGGGTATTATACAGGGCGGCTATCAGGTCGAAGGAGATCTGCGCAGGTCCGTAACGGGCAATATAAAAAGGCTTATGTCGACCGGAACCTACAGGGGTTTGCGTCACAGAAAGAACCTTCCTGCAAGGGGACAAAGGACCAAGAC